>JAFDAE010000185.1 GCA_019314005.1 Deltaproteobacteria bacterium
TACAAAGCGTTCAATTTTGCTATAAAGAAACTACATTATCTTTAAAATCTACGAAGTAAATAGGATGGATATTACCCTCACTGTCGAGTTCGGCTACGAATCTTTTTAGCTTACTGTTACCGATAACATCTGCAACCTGTCTTTGTAACATTTCGATGTCTACCGTTTCTGTTACTTCACTTTCGGCACGTTTTTTAATCTGAATCAGCATAGGTACAGCCTGATTTTTTATGGGAAGATGAAACTCAAAATCGAAGTTAACTTCCATGCCGGATGAATCTATAATGCCGAACGCCTCAAGACGGTTATAAAGATTTTTACTAATGGTTCCCCAAAGACCGGCGTTCTCCGTACCAATCTTTTTTTTGTGAGGGGAAAAGATGTTGTTTCGAGAAATGCTATTCTCCTTGCGCAAAAAAGATAATAACCCAGACGAGTGCGGGTCATGTTTGTCTATGTTAGGGTGTGATTCAGCCACTTCTACACCATCCTTATATGGTTTTTTATTTTTAAAATCATCACGTTGCATTGAAATCCTCTGATTATAAGAGGCTTATCAAACAAGTTAATATTGTATCTTACATATCCCTCTTTCTGCATTTTGTACACCTTGCTTAGAGCGCGTCTATAGGAGAAATCGATCTCCCAAAATGGTTACCAGGCGTTATGTTTGTTTTTCGGAGATTTCCACCAGTTTCTAAAGCACAATACGTTTTTTTAGTGTAATCCTGTTTCTGCCGACTCCGCAACCATCATTTTAGCGCCTTGAATAATTTCATCCACACCTTCTTGGATCTCTGTCAGCTTCTCTTCAGAATATGGCGCTACTGTTTTTAAGGCAGAGTCCATCGGATCCACCGGATTAAAATTCTGTAGAGTTAGACCGGTTGCCCGCCGCAGTTGCTTCGCCATTTCATAAATTTTATCTTCAGGCAGAAGGGAGGGGACCACGGTGGTACGAAACGTATATGGAACACGATCTTCCAACAAAAGGTTTATACTCTTTCGGATGAGCTCAACAGGAACGGGTACTCCTGCACATGCCGAATAGCTGATATCATCTAAGGGTCCCTTGACATCCATAGCTATCTCATCAACAAATTTTCCCATAATAAGATGACGTAAGGTTTCGGGTTGAGTACCATTGGTATCGAGCTTAATTTTAAACCCTTCCTCACGTATTACCTTTATCATTTCAAGAAGTTCCGGATGGATAGTCGGCTCTCCCCCGGAGATGCAAACTCCGTCAATCCATTCCCGCATGGAGCGGATACGATTTAAAACAGTATCCAGGGAAATAGATTCCAAGGACTCGGCCGCAGTAACCAATACATGATTATGGCAAAACGGGCACCTGAAATTGCAGTACGGAAGAAAAAGTACTGAACAGACCTTTCCCGGCCAGTCCAAAAAAGAGGTCTCTATAAAGCCTTTAATAGGCGGGATGTTACCCATCTGTTTCCTTTTGTAACCATTCAGGGGATGGAGCCTTTCTTGAAACGATTTGGCGGAGGGACTTAGTTTTTTCGTGACTTAGTAAAGGGGGAAACCGCAGCCACCGAAGTGAAACAAAGGTTGCCCCCCCTTTCTAACTCTTATCGATCGAAGAAAGATAATCCTTTATTTCGTCCGCGTCGGCGATGGAGCTTGAATCGTCAAGCACCAAGATCGGAAGACCTTTTGTTTCCACGGTCTCTACCAACTCATGCCAGGCAAGATGTGCTAAAGCACCGGAGTTGTCAGGCCCCAACTCTTCCAGTTTTATTCCAAGCATTTCAAGATCAAATTGTTGTTTTACGTCCTGGCAAGCGCTGCAAAGGCTCTTGGTAAAAAGTGTCATGATACCTCCTGTCCTCCAAAATGTCCTTGATTCCGATATCGATCTTTTAATTCACCCAGTTTTCCCTTGTTCCAGCTCGAGACCCGAGTAAAATAGCCTGTGATCCGGGTGATGCCGTCAACATCTTCTGAGCCGCAATAGGAACACTTCTCATTCAGTCCCCGGCTCACCTTGCCGCACTCTTTACAGGCTGTAAATTCCGGAGAGAATGCGATCTGGTCGTTTTTAGTATATTTGAAGGTCTTTGTCACAAAACTTGCCAATGACTCCTTCGACGGTTTTGATTCGCCCAACCAAACGTGGGTAATGGCGCCGGCTTCTATTATCGGATGAAATCTCCCTTCGAGCCTTGTCCTTTCGATCGGGTTCATGGAAGCGCCTACATTATATAATGTAGAATTGGTATAATAGACTTCATTCTCATCAAGATTTCCCCTTACGATCTCTTTGGCTTCCTCGGGATAATATTTAAGGTCGAGTTTGGCAAAACGGTAAGCCGTGCTTTCTGCCGGGGTCTGTTCCAAAACAAACCGCATTCCATACTTTCGGCTTAATTTGTCAGACACAAGTTTCATATGGGCGATTACCTCTAAACCAAATTTCGTGGCCTCATGTGATTCATGCATTTCTTGACCAATATGATATTGAATCAGTTCGTTTAAACCAACCATGCCGATCAAGTAGGTGCATCGGTGCATCCTCAGATAAGGAGTCCCGTCGAGTTTCATGGTCAGGAGATTCAGAGGACCCGATTTTTCGTTTGAAAGGAGCTTCAGTATGAAGTCTCGTTTTTTGCTATGCGCATCGGCCGCTATCTTCATCATTTCCGTGATATTTTCAAACAAGCGGGTATTATCTTTACCAGACCTATAGGCAATTCGAGGGAGATTCAGTGTTACATTCTGGAGCGCTGAATACCGCATCTTCCATGGCTCTTTGGCATCTTCAAGATCCGATTGCTCCAGTTTAAAGCTTAGCCGGCAACATTCGGATATCTTAGCAGTGCTCCCACGGTCAAAGACAAAGTAGGTGTTCCCTTTGTCTGCGGCAACATCACAGATATGATTCAAAAACTTCTCGTGGCCCGGTGTCTTGAAAAATTTTTCTGTTATGTGTACAAGCGGTTTTGGAAAGAAAAATGGCCGCCCTGATGCATCCCCTTCTTTAAAGACATCAAAAAGTAACCATACAAATCGCTGGGCGTCCTTTTCATATTCTGCGTATGTCTTGCCGGTATAAGTCCCTCCCGGTCCTATCGCCGGGACGTCTTCAAAGTGTTTTGGAACCTCCCAATATAGATTAATGTCGGAAAAGATAGCCTGCCCGCCCCGTGCCACTGCCTGCTGGGAAAACTCGAAAATCAACATCTGGGCAAGCTGTTTTATCTCTCGATCACTAAGATCCACGAGATATGGAGCGAAAAAAAGATTAACCGCATCCCAGCCGATGGCCCCGGCAAAGTTGCTCTGCAGGGCGGCTGCAAACTTTACCATATGAGCAAGTAGAACCTCAGGATGCTTGGCCGGTTTTGCCATTGCAAGGGAATTAGGGAGATTCAGCCCGAATTTTTTCAAGTATTCCAGGGATTGGCCGGAGCAGTAAGGCCGATCAATAAACCCAAGGTCGTGAAGGTGTATGTCCCCGCGCATATGGGCCTCTCCGACATCTTGAGTAAAGACGTTTAAGAGTGCGTACTCTTTTTTGATCCCTTCGGCCAGCGTCAGATTGGTGGCTTCAGGCCCGTGCGGGACATTCGCGTTCTCCTTATTGGGATGCATGATCATCTGTTCCGCGTCATAAAGCGGCACCCCAAGCCGGGTATGCATCATACGCGCCTGCTCCAGGCCCCGTTCTATCAACTTTGCGTCGACCAACTCGCGGATCAGGGGAGCTGTCAGCATCTTGATTCCGGAAGAGAGAACCTGTTGTTCCACTTCCAGGCTGATCGCATCTGCTGTATCACGATCCACAAAGGTCTCTCGAATCAGCGCGTCTACGATCTTTTCGCGGTCCCAACCGTCGATCGCCTCTTTTGATGTATGTACAAAGAGCGCCATGTCGGTTGTTTCTTGCATTCGTCTTTCTTGCTCAGGAGATGATAATTGTACTACGGATCCCATAGAAGCCACCTTTTCCGGTGTCCATCCAGAAATGGCATCTTTTGCCCCGATACTGCGTTCTCCGCAGGTTTCTATCCTCGACGTAGCACGGCTACGCCTCCGGTAAAAACCTTTGTGCGGCCTTGTCTTGGGACAAAATCTACCATTTCTGGATGGACACTATCTAATCGTTAAAATTGTATCCTTTTCCGAAATTGAATTGACCAACAAACTAATTTATATTGCGATTGGTAAACCTTTCGCTCGAAGGGCACAGCATTTTTCAAAGGACTTAAGGGGTTGTAAGAGACTCAAACGTCCCATATGCTGTGTGCTGATATAAAGTAAAACACAACATATAGGTGTTGTCAAGATGGCAACTCAAAGAAAAAATGGAACGGAACAGGATGTCAAAGGAATTTCCAAAGATACGTATAAGTTCGGCTGCAAAAAAAAATTTGATGGCTTCGCAAAAAGGCTTCCTATAATAAAAACATCTTTGCCAGCGAAGACTTAAACGGGGGGGAGGCAATCCCCTTTTCTGTTATGATTCCTGTAACATATCGATTCGGGGTCACATCAAAGGCAGGATTTTCCACTAATACACCGGCAGGGGTTACACGCTTTCCTTGGAAATGAGTGACCTCTTCGGGAGGACGCTCTTCTATCGGAATCTGATCGCCTGTTGGAGTGTTTCTGTCGATAGTGGAAAGGGGAGCGGCCACATAAAAGGGTATCTTATGGGTCCTGGCCAGGACTGCCACCATATACGTTCCGATCTTGTTCGCTACATCCCCGTTGGCCGCGATCCTGTCCGCCCCCACAATCACCGCAGTCACCTTCCCTTGGCGCATGAGATAGCCTGACATATTGTCTGTGATCAAGGTTACCGGGATTCCGGATTTTATCATTTCCCAGGCGGTAAGCCGGGCTCCCTGAAGGAACGGGCGCGTCTCGTCGGCAAGGACTGAGATTCTTTTTCCTGCCTCCACAGCGGCCCGGATAACACCAAGGATTCTTCAACCAAAAGATGCTTGATCGCGTCTATTCCGTCTGCGGCATGATCGCAGGCCAGACGCTCCATCCGCTCTACAGCCCATGCAAGATTGACCGCTGTAGGACGTGCGGCCTTTATGTCCAGGCAAATCCGGTCTAAGTTTTTCTGGAAGGTTTCCACCTTCTTTGCGCGAATAGCACGAGCGCCAAGCGCAACCCCCATGGCCGCAGCCACACCAATGGCCGGAGCGCCTCGTATGACCAACCAATGGCCGGAGCGCCTCGTATGACCAACCACTTAATCGCGTCGGCTACTCTGCGATAATTAGTACATACAAAATATTTTTCTTTTAGCGGAAGCTTCCGTTGGTCAATCATTATGACCTTATTGTTTTTCCACGCAATAGTGTTGACCACTCTTAACTCCCTCAATCCATTGACTATTGACTATTGAAGATTGACTATTGAACAGTCTTCTACCAATTTTCAATCGACAATCGACAATCTTCAATTCCTAAATCCCTAAATTCAATCACCCAAAAGTTTTCTCAAAACCTCATTAACTATCTGAGGATTTGCTTTACCCTTGGTCTCTTTCATTACCTGCCCTACAAAGAAACCAAACAGTTTTTTCTTCCCACCCTTATAAGCCTCCACCTCATCTGGAAGCTGAGACAGGATATTTTTAACAACCTCTTCTATCGCACCGGTATCCGTAACCTGGACCAGCCCCTTCTTCTCCACGATCTTTTTGGGAGACTTGCCGGTCTTGACTATCTCTTCAAAGACTGTCTTTGCAATTTTGCCGCTAATTGTGCCTGAATCGATCAACTGCAGAAGCTCGGCCAAACGATCGGAAGATACCGGGCTTTCCCCTATCTCCTTTTCCTGCGCCTTGAGTACGCCGAGTAGCGGTCCCATTACCCAGTTACTTACTTGTTTGGGTTGGGGAAACTTTTTGACGCATGCTTCAAAATAATCAGCAAGCTCCTTCCCGGTAGTAAGGACTTCTGCATCATAGGACGGCAAGTCGTATTCCTGTATGAATCGTTCCTTTTTTGCTTCGGGCAGTTCAGGAAGCACCTCTTTTACCGAGGCGATCCATTCCTCATCAATGACTAAGGGGACCAGGTCGGGATCCGGAAAGTAGCGATAATCATGAGCCTCTTCTTTTCCGCGCATTGAAACAGTAATTCCTTTGTCATCATCCCAGAGCCGGGTCTCCTGGACCACTTCTCCACCGTCTTCTACAACGCCCTTTTGGCGCTCAATTTCATAGGCAAGGGCCTTCTCCACGTTCTTAAAGGAATTCATGTTCTTGAGCTCAGCCCGTGTACCGAACTCCTCTGCTCCTACGGGGCGTATGGATATATTCGCGTCGCACCGAAAACTCCCCTCTTCCATATTACCGTCGCAAATCTCAAGATATCGTAAGATAGAACGAATATGGCGAAGGTATTGGCCGGCTTCTTCAGGCGACCGTATATCCGGTTCGCTTACGATCTCGATCAAGGGGACGCCGGTACGATTAAAGTCCACAAGACTTACCGGTCTATATTGATCGTGCTGGAGTTTGCCGGCGTCTTCTTCCATGTGTATTCTGGTAATTCCGATCTTTTTCTTGGTCCCATTGATTTCAACATTAATATAACCATGCTCTGCGATCGGGAGTTCGTACTGGGAAATCTGGTATCCCTTTGGGAGATCAGGGTAAAAGTAATTCTTACGGGCAAATCTGCTATTGTGTGTAATTGCGCAATGCGTGGCAAGGGCCATAAGTATCGAACATTCGACCACCTTGCGGTTTAGAACCGGCAAAACACCAGGCATTCCCAGACAGACAGGACAGGTGTGGGTATTCGGGGGAGCGCCGAATTCAGTAGAACAACCGCAAAATATCTTGGTTCGGGTGAGAAGCTGAGCATGCACTTCCAACCCTATGACACTTTCAAATTCCATAAAAAAACCTCTTTTATACTATTTCAGATTTAATAATTTTTTAAAAGTCGAATCATCGACAGCCTCCTAAAGCTTCCCCTTTTTCAGGATCGCTATAAGAAGCCATAGCCCCATTACCGCAGCTGCCAGAAAACCGATAATACCGATGACAGAGATGCCGAACAGGAAAGGGGGTGTCTTGGAAAGAACGATTAATGCGGAACCAATAATAAGGGCTGCGATCACAATAGAAAAAGCAATGCGATTGCTGATCTGGTCATGGGTGGACAACATCGGTTCAAGTCCCTTGTGCTCGAACTCCATTTTGACCTTGCCCTGCTTAATCTGTCCTAAAATCTCACGCGTCTCTCCGGGAATTTCCTGCATGAGTTGAACAAACTCGACACCGGACCTGACAATATCATTCGCCACCCGTTTGGGATGATAGCGGGCCATCTTAACTCGCTGAATAAACGGCGTGATTTGCTTGATCATTTCAAAATCGGGATCAAGCGAGAGTCCAACGCCCTCCACGGTTGCCAATGCCTTCATCATAAGAAAGAGATTCTGCGGCATCTGCAGGCGATGGCGGAAAATCAGCTTCATGAGTTGCTGGAGGAGTTTTTCCATCTGCAGGTCTTTGAGAGGCACATAAAGATACTGCCCGATGAAGTCTGCTAAATCTCTTTCCACAACACGCACATCCGGTTTCTCCTCATATTCGGTAAGCTTAAGAAGCATCTCCGTAGCCCTGGTTTCATCCTGATGTACTACGTTGTAAATAAGATCCGCAAAATCTTCCCGGGTTTGCCGGTCAATAGATCCCATCATGCCAAAATCGAGATAGCATATTACATTGTCCGGCAGGACAAAGATGTTTCCGGGATGGGGATCAGCATGGAAAAAACCGTAGTCAAATATCTGCCTTAGAATCAGATCAGCCCCTCGCGCGGTAATGATTTTTCTGTCCAGTCCTTCCTGTTCAATACGATCAATCTCGGATGCCTTGATTCCGTCAATATACTCCATGGTAAGTATACGCTCTGTTGTTGTATCCCGAAAAACTTTGGGGACATAGACAGTCGGATCATCCATAGATTGCCGGGCAAACCGCTCCATATGTGAGGCTTCTATGGTGTAATCTATCTCTTTTTCAAGGGTACGGGCAAATTCCTGCACGATCCTGACAGGACGGTGTACCTGAAATTCTTCTAAATGTCGCTCCATAAGGGATGCCAAATGGAGCATAATCTCCAGATCGACTTCGATGATTTTGCGGATACCGGGACGTTGAACCTTGACCACCACTTCCTCGCCGTCATTTAACTGTGCTCTGTGGACCTGGCCTATGGAGGCGGCGGCAAGTGGTGTTTCCTCAAAGCGCTGGAATATATCTTCGAGCGGCCTGCCAAGCTCTGACTCTATAATTTGCCTGGCTTCGGCATTGGGAAAGGGAGGGACACGATCCTGGAGCTTTGAAAGTTCCTGTATAAATTCCACGGGAATCAGGTCCGGACGGGTGGAAAGTATCTGGCCCAACTTGACAAAGGTCGGGCCAAGTTCTTCCAGCACCATCCGTATCCGTTCCGCCCGGGTAAGTTTTTCGACCTGCTCCCGCCGTTTTCTGGAAATCATCTGAAGACCGATTTCAAGATACTGCTCGATCTTCAGGACGTCCACCAGATCCCCAAAGCCGTATTTAAACAAGACAGCAAGGATATGGCGGTATCGGTTCAGGTGACGGTAGGTGCGGCCGATTACGCCGATTTTCCTTATGCTCAGCATTTACTTTGTTCGCTTTTTTTCTTTCAAGGCTCCTTCCAGCTTTCTTATCCGTTTCGTCAGATTTGACAATTCTTCCGCTCCGGCAAGATTCATCTTCTTCATAGTATCCTTTACCACTCTTTCTATCTCTTTCTCCAGATCCTTTTTGGCCTTTTCCGATTTTTTCAACAGGTCATCAACTAACTTCTTCCCCTCTTTCTCCGAAAGCTTCCCCTTGTCTGCAAGCTCCTTGGCCAGCTCTTCGACCTTGTCTTTGGTCATGGCGGCCAACCCTACTCCTGTTAGCATAGTCTTTTTAATGAGATCAAACATAATTTTCCTCCTTTTTATAGCCCTTTTTGTGGGAGCGGGGGGCCAACACTTTTAATTGATCCACCAATAGACGATTTAGTCTCCTTATATCCTTCAATAATGGCTTCTTTTGCCCTGTTGAATTCAAGAAATTTGAGGTGTCCTAATTTAGGTTGTATCAGCAGATCCGGCGGGTCGGACTTCAATCGCGTAGCGGTAATCTGAGTTTCCATGATATTGATTGAGGTCACTAACACTTCAAAAATATTGGGGAGTGGGTCCTCCATTCCCATCCATTGCCTTATCTGCGTTAGTGTCGGAATATCAATGGCCCTGACTCTTTTGTTCAGGCCATTTAGCAGCTTGTTTTTTCCTGGTAGGCTCTTCCCGAGATCTTTATCCGGATTCATATTTTCGGGGCCGGGGACAGGGGCTTTTTTCTCAACGATATCGTGATTGAGGTCAACCGCTATAACGAAATCGGCGCCCATCTCCCTTGCCACGCTTACAGGAACCGGGTTGACCAGAGCGCCATCCACCAGAGTCACGTCATCTTTTTTAACCGGGGTGAATATGCCTGGCACAGATATGCTGGCCCTTACTGCCTCGATGATATCCCCCTTTTTTATAACTACTTCCTTTCCGGTGGTAAGATCGGTTGATACAGCACAGAAAGGGAGAGGGAGATCTTCGATATTCCTTTC
>JAFDAE010000569.1 GCA_019314005.1 Deltaproteobacteria bacterium
GGACTATGTTCCCTACTCTTGATCCGAGATATTGCTCTCATACAGAGCTTGTCCTGTGATGGGGCTGCTCTTGTTGAAACTGCGCCTGAACTGTTTGTCTGCGCTATTCCATGCTGTTCTCGGAACATCGGGCGCATCGTTGGACAGAGTGTCAAGCTGCACCCTGAGTTTTTCCAGGAGATCAGCAAGCTTTTCACGATCTCCCGGAGGGTGAGCAAGGGCCACCTCAAGTTTCCTTCTGAGGGCTCCATATCTTGCCCCATATAATTTATGATTCTCTGCACGTTCTGCGAATCGCAAAAAGGTTTGGAGTGCGGCCAAAACCACATTCGCGATGCTTATAAATAGGGTTATTAATCTGATCCTTGGGTCGATTTGGGAAAAATATGATGCCACAATTGATGTAGCAACGAATGCAGATAACACAACGAGCGGTGCGCCCAACACCGAATGCAACAAACGATAATGTCGAGCTGCCATATATTGGCTGTTTTGACAAAGAACCGTACGTTTCAGCCACTCAATAAGTACTGGATCTTTTACTGATTGTTCAGACATGATAGCCTCCTATATGGTTCCATCCGTTGACTGATACCGTCAATCAAACATCTCTATCGCATGCTGTTGCCCTTCATCTTTGCATGTTAAATTCCCTCACCGTCGTCAAATTTGAGCTTGTCCAAAAGTTCATCGATAAACGCTGCCTGCGCTGCGTTTATTTTCGCTTTTGCTGTTTTTACATCGAACCACTCGCCCTTAACGATTTCCGGAACGTGCTGCTTTATCCCGGACCCGGGAGGCCACTCGATTTCGAATGTGTTACTTTGAATTGTTCGCGGATCTAAATCCCCATGGACGGCCCAAGCGAAGACCACCTTGCCGCCTTTTTGTTTAACAGGTGTAAGCTCAATCATCTCTCCGTCTATTTCACTCCCCACTTCCTCTCGAAACAGATTTCGTCCTGCAAATCTGTATAGCAGAATCCCGGCACTTTGTTTCCTGTTCATTTCCATAACGTTACCACTTTATATCGTAGTTCGGTATTCAGTTCGATTAATGAACTCGTCTTTCGAGAATCGTATTTGAGAACAATGCTTCCTCAATTATTGCCCAATCGAATCCAAATTAGAATCCTCGTCAATATAACGTATAGAGTTTTATCCATTGTCCCGCAGTGTAAGAATACTGGAAAGTCCAGTTTGGCAGAAACAGTTTAACAAGCTCGGACGATGCGCTTTCTCAGCGGGATGATGGATAAAACTTTGTTGGACTGTGCCGCTCTGGGTAGCGGCTAATTACCTACCATTATCTATGGGAATTGTAAAAGCAAATTCTCTTCCAAGTTCACTGAAAAACGCTCAAATTTCGCTATGGGGATTGTATAAAAAATTTGATTCTAAAGCGACTAAAAAGAGTTTGAAGTACGCTATGGGGATTGTATCTAACTTGTTGTATTGTATGCACATAAAACTTGGCCCCAAAATGCTATGCATGTTATTCATCCATCGCACCTGCTTATATAGAATGAAAATATTATGTAAACTCGAATAGAACTCATCTCACTGAAAATAGGTTAAAATTGAGTGAAGGATAATACCGGATTCCGGTTACAATCAATGCATCGTTTCATGGCGCAGTTTACATCAAAAATTGTATATTATACGAAACGGCCTTTTAATGTAAAGAAAAAAACGAGTTCAAAAAGAATTAAGGTTGTGAAATTCATTGTTTTAGATACTTATCATTATCCGAAATGAAAAATCGGTCAATATGGTAGGCCTAAACTGCCGTGAAGCGGCTTAGTCCAACGGAAAGCTGAGGGGCTGGGCAACGATAACCGAAAAACTATGATAAGGGTAAAAACTATCGGTCAAATGCTGCCTTTCAAAAACGGCACGGCTTTGCCCAGTCCATCTCCAGCGCCTTGGTTAGGCCATTTTTTGGCATTCTTATCCAAAATATCAATACCCGTCACCTATATTCCACTATTCTGTCTTTGCCGTTTTTTTGCCTCTTTCCTGTTACCCGAGTCAATGATTTTAAACAGTGACTTCGCTGTTATCTGGGATGCCTGTTTTAGCGGTGATTGCACCTTTTCGTGGTATTTCACAATGTCCGCCAACTCTAATTCAAAGTCGTTGAATGTTTCTTCGAGTGTCAACACAAATGCCTTCCAAGATGCAC
>JAFDAE010000570.1 GCA_019314005.1 Deltaproteobacteria bacterium
AGGGTTTATTGGTGGAGGACATCCCATGGACAGGAGGTTGATTTTATAGTTGAACGGGAAGGAAAGATACAACCGATAGAGGTAAAAATGACATCCAGGATAAACCGGACTTTGATTAAATCGCTGGAATCTTTTTGTGAGTTGTTCCCGGATGAGATCGATAAAGGATATTTAGTCAGTCTGGCGCCAGAAAAGGTAAAGATGGGAGACAAGATAGAAATTCAACCTTTTAAAGATTTCATTGTACAATTAAACTCTTGATTTTTTGAAAACAGAGCATCCGAAATTCGGCCAGGCATCTTGTGGGGACGAGTTTTGTGACTCGTGACTTGTATAATGCCCGCCCCTACATTTTCATTTTCACTTTTCCCATTTTTTATCCTTGCCTCTCCACGCCTTTCCCCTATAATAAATAACATCAAGTGTGTAAGTTTATTCTTCCATTGATTGAAAAAAGGAGAAGATACAATGTCAAAAAAGATCATCGGTTTCATGGGAAGTCCGCGAAAGAACAAAAACACCGATACCCTTCTTCAAGAAGTGTTGCGGGGGGCGGAGGATGCTGGGGCGGAGACTAAGCTTGTGCGTATCGGTGAATTGAATATGAGGGGATGTACGGGGTGTTACGCCTGCAAACGTAAAGAGAAACCGCAGAATAGATGTGTGCTTAATGATGATATGGCCGGTCTGTACAAGGATATTGAAGAAGCGGATGCCGTCGTGTTCAGCAGTCCGGTGTATATGTGCACGATCACGCCGGAATTAAAAATGGTTATAGACCGCCTGTTCCCGTATCTCACGTTGGATATGGGAACCCTTTTGCCTAAAGGGAAAAAATGCGGATTGGTGTTTACGCAAAATCAACTCGATGCGCAGCTGTTCAAAAGCCATTTTGATATGCTGGCATATATGCTGGGACTGATAGGGTTTGAGACTCCCGAGATCCTGGTAAGCGTAAACACAATAGGATACGACGGAGATATCGGACAATTGGATGCTTCCGGTTTGGAAACGGTCTTCCAAAGCAAAATGCAACACCATTTTTTACCTACCCTGTTGGGTTCTAATTTGCTGGAGTAGGGGCAGGCCTTGTGCCTGCCCGTTAATTATTATGAACATTCGTGCACCTCGTCATTACGGGCACCCACAAGGGGTGCCCCTACAATTTTGATTGTTTCATGTTCGCCGCCAGCGAAGTCCGCTGTAGCCAGATAATATAGAATAGTTTGGCGAAGGCGGGAGGCGGCTCCTACGGTCACGAGCCACGGGTCACGAATTCTACGTGCCCGAGCGCTTCATTCACTGATTCTTATCTCCGTTACGTTCGCATGATAAGGTTTGCCTGTCAGGAAATTATTTGAAAGTTTGCCGTTTTGGATATTCCATGATAAATTTGGGAGACAGTTCCGGGATGATGGGAATTTTGATGTGGTATATCCATGCATAAGGAGGACGTATATGAATGATAAGCCTGACAACAAAACGGGTGATGAGATAACCGGGGTTTTAAGTGAAATCAAGGGTAATCCGTACCACAACCTCAATGTCGCTTTCGCGTTGATGGGTGTCATACCGCTTCTTGCGTCCTTTTACCTGATCGCGTCAAAGTTATTCAGGCTTAACATCGTCATAGGTGAAGTCGGGGCCATCCTGTTTAATTCGACAATCATCTCCCTGTGCGGGGTGTATATCAGCTACAGTATTGTCAAAGGCATATTAAAGAAGCTCATTTTTTACGCGACAAAGAATGAGAATGAAAACAAGTTAAAGTCCGAGCTTGTGGCCACTGTGTCCCATCAATTCAGAAATCCGCTTGCTGTGCTCCTGGGTAATATAGAGCTTTTGGCGATGGGGCAGAAAGGAGAGGAAAACAGAGAGCAGTTGGAAATGTGTAACCGCAGCCTGGAAATAATCAGCCGTATGACCAGGTTAACGAATAACTTACTGGATATTTACAAGATAGAAGCGGGTATGGTCAAGTTGGACAAGAAACCGTGTGACCTTGAGAACATTTTAGCGGAACAGATCGACGAGTTCGGTTCTATGATCGAAAAGAAAAATATCCGGTGGAATAAAGAGATGTCCGGTGGGGAACAGTCGGTAATCGTGGACAGGACCTTGATAACGGAGGTGATCAACAATCTTTTGAGCAACGCGATAAAATATACCCCGGAGCACGGAGTTATAACCGTGAGGACAGGCGCTACAGATAAAATTGTCAGAATGGAGGTCGAGGATAACGGCCCGGGTATACCGGAAGATAAGCTGGGAAAAGTGTTCGACAAGTTTGAGCAGTTGGGTTCCCCGGAAGAGGGTAAGGGGCTTGGGCTTGCGATCGCGAAAGATATCGTGGAATTGCATAGAG
>JAFDAE010000571.1 GCA_019314005.1 Deltaproteobacteria bacterium
AGATACAACATTACTATCTAAGGTACCGAAATCAAATTGTGACATTATAGTCTGCAACCATATAAAGAAGCTATACCAGCTTTTACATCTGAAGTTATGGAACTAAAAAATAGTTGTAACCCAGTCACAGCTGTTGTAGAGGTATAGTCGATAGCAGCTTGCGTAGATCCTTGGATGGTGTGATAATGAGAACCCTTAACAGCTATTCTTGTACGTACAGAAGTATCTGAAGGACTATAAACATATGCTATCCCGCTGGAACTATAGATAGTAGAAGCTGAAGTAGTTAAGTATATTCTGTCATAGGTACCAGCACCGCCTTCCGCACTTCTACTATAAACTGACCCAGTCTGCCATGTAGGGGTTGCTCCGGTACCAACTCTTAGTGATAGATAGGTAAGACCACTCCTCGGAAGAAAATCAGTCCATGTAAGTTTGTAAACATCATACGTACTATCTATATCCGTAAATTCTACTGCAGCTACATCCGTAGTAATTGTTTGGGTGGAGATTTTTTTCCACCTGCCTGCCACGAGGTTGCCTTTTAGTGTCTCAGGAGTAACATACTTATCAGCATCCGTCCCTGTATCCACCTCACCTTGTGAGGCCTTTAAAGCCACCATATTTCCCACAGTTACAACTCGGCCTGTAGGGGTACCTGCTATTAGTTCTGAGTTTTCCGCAGTCTCTACTACACCTGTACTTGTTGTAGTGGCATCCTGTTTTATATCAGTAAATACTGTTGCAGCATTAACCCCCGGGATGATCATACATGTTAACTATCCATGGGGTGCCAGAGTTATCAACCCAAATTGTACCAGCTTGTACATAACTAGGTTGTGTACTACCACTATGACATGAGTTTAGGGCGTCTCTGAAGGAGTTAATATCTGCTGTTAGCACTGTACCTGTTTTAGTGGCGGGGTTTATTGTGCCAAAGTCATTTTGAGCCATTTATTTACTCCCAGTATATTGGTCAGTACTTTTAGCATCGTTTGTGTTCACAGTCAACAGCATTATTCTACACAACATATCCATATCCCTTAGCAACATAGTCGAAGTCTCGTGCCACCCCCGTAGGAGTGCTGTTATAAAAACGTATATCAAATCCACTGGCTGTTTTATTTGTCAGTACGTAGTAGTCACCAGTTGCCATTCCTTGAGCAGACACGGCCACCGCAGGAGCTACTTTAAAGGCTGGTGAGTAGGTTACTGAGTACACACTCCCAGAATTAGAAGTTAAATCTTTCTCTCCATAAGTCCTATCTGGCATATCAACTGTTATAGCTAAGGAGTCAATCACTGGGGTAACATTAGGGTCTAAGCTAATAAGGTGAGCTTTGAATTCAAACGCTCTAGCAGAGTAATCCCCTACTATGAAGGGTAGCCATTCAGACCATGTCGGTGTACTTGTGGGATCATCATCAGTAATTCTTAGTTCCATATGAGCATCATATAGACCAACATCAGTGCCTCCTAAGTTAGCTTGAGCAGCTAATGTCGCCCAACCCAGTATGAAATTACTTAGGTTCTCACCTGATATATGCATATCAGGTGTAACTCTAGAAGTATATTTCCCACCTAAGTCAATGGAGTTTTCAAATTGATATTCCCCTTCACTCTGAGTATCAGGGTGTGTTAATTTTAGTAGAGTAGATTCTACTTTTAAGTTTGTGTGAACAAAGGCTAGACCCTGTCCCCCATTTTCTTGAGCACCTATATCATAGAAGTCTAAAGATGTGTACCCAGCAGTTTTTACATCCCACGCTGTTGAAAGAGCATACATAAAGACATCATTGGTAGAAGGGTTTAAGAGGTACATAGTCTCACCATCAGAACTAAATCTTAAGGAGCCTACGTTAGCCATCTCGGCGCTAACATCTTTTAAGTCGAGAGCTGTGTATATAGCAGTTTTTACATCCCACGCTGTACTTAAGTCATACATATACACAGTTATTGGAGCGGGTTGTCCTGTAACATACATTTTTAGACCATCAGGACTAAAGGCTAA
>JAFDAE010000186.1 GCA_019314005.1 Deltaproteobacteria bacterium
ATCCTCGAAATACCCAATGTATTCCTCCGGTTAATTTTTTCACCTTCCTTGCCTGACGGAAAAATGTCGCGTTATGCAAAGGTCTCCTTGTCCTTTGCTTTTCCTACAGCTCCTCCGGGCTTCCAATTCTCCCCAGTATCGCCGACGCAGCCGCAACAGCCGGACTGGAAAGATATACCTCGCTGCTGGGGTCCCCCATTCGACCTATGAAATTCCGATTTGTAGTTGCAATGGCTCGTTCGCCCGGTGCAAGGATTCCCATATGGCCGCCAAGACAGGGACCACAGGTCGGAGGACTGATGATCGCCTTTGCTTTAAGGAAGATGCCGAACAACCCTTCTTCCATTGCCTGTCGGTAGATCGTAGGAGTTGCCGGGATAATAATCAGCCGCACGCCCGGGTCTATGGTTCTGTCTTTCAGAACTTCCGCCGCAAGACGGAGATCCTCCAGTCTCCCATTGGTACAAGAACCGATCACTGCCTGATCAATCGGAACATTGCCTACTTCAGAGATTCCCCGAGTATTCTCAGGCAGATGCGGAAAGGCCACCTGGGGTTCAATTTGAGACACGTCATATCTTTTGACCTCTATATATCGAGCACCCGGATCACTCTGATAGAGATCATAGGGGCGCTTAGCCCGGGCGTCTACGTAAGTACGAGTAGTCTCATCCGGCGCGATGATACCATTTTTCCCTCCGGCCTCAATGGCCATATTGGCCATTGTCATGCGGTCAGACATGCCAAGTGCTTCTATTGTGTCACCCGTAAATTCCATTGCCCGGTACAGAGCACCGTCTACGCCGATGTCTCCAATGGTATAAAGGATAAGATCCTTCCCGGTGACCCATTTTTGTAGTTGCCCTGAGTAAACAAACTTTATAGACTCCGGTACCTTGAGCCATACTTCTCCTGTAATCATGGCAGCGGCGATGTCTGTGCTCCCCATCCCGGTGGCAAACGCCCCAAGCGCGCCATATGTACAGGTATGACTATCAGCGCCGACTACAATATCTCCCGGAAGCACAATACCCTGTTCAGGGAGAAGCGCATGCTCAATACCCATCTCTCCCAGTTCAAAGAAATGGGTAATCTTATGTTTGCGAGCAAATTGGCGAAGGATCTGGCTTTGAATTGCTGATTTGATGTCCTTGTTCGGAACAAAGTGATCCGGGACTAACGCTATCTTGTCCGGATCAAATACAGATTCCACCTGTGCCTCTTCAAAGAGTTTGATGGAAATAGGAGCAGTTATGTCGTTTGCCAATGCAAGGTCGATCTTGACAGTAATAAGTTCTCCCGGTGTTACACTATCTTTGCCTGAATGGGCGGCTAAGATCTTTTCAGTAATAGTCTGTCCCACGGTCTACAAGTGTCCTTCCGATGGTTTTTCCGGTTCCGGTTTTGTTGCGGTCTTTCTCCAGCCAAATAACGCGGCAACAGGACCTGATGCAATATATGTGAGTCCAATAAAGAAAAATGTTACACTCGGCTCATAGGCGATCACGCTGAATACCAGCACTACTGTCACCAAGGCATTAAAGTTCTTTTTTCTGAAGATTGCAGATTTCTTAAAGCTGTTATACTTGAGAGTGCTTACCATTAAAAAGGATAACACATATATCAATATTAATATCGTTATGTTTCGATCAGCGCTCAGCACGCCGACCCTATTGATAAACAAGATCATCGTAGCGATCATGCAAGCAGCCGCAGGGATGGGGAGACCAACAAAATATTCACTGCTTACCGTGTCTTTTTGCGTGTTGAATCTGGCCAAGCGTAGCACCCCGCACGCGACAAAAAGGAACGCGGCGAGCCAGCCCAGCCTCCCGAAAGGCTTCAATGCCCAGAGATACGCCACGATACCGGGAGCCACTCCAAACGATATAGCGTCGGCTAATGAATCGTACTCAACGCCGAATTTGCTTTCAGTATGAGTAGCCCGCGCAACCTTTCCGTCTAAATTGTCAAATACCGCTGCTATCATAATGGCGATGGCGCTCTTGACAAACCCTCCCTGGATGGCGGCTATAATAGCATAGAAGCCGCAAAACAGATTGGCTGAGGTAAAAAGGTTGGGAAGAATGTATATCCCGCGTCTCGCGTCTCGTGTTTTTGCTCTTTTGTTTCTTTTCATGGCATATATCCTAAAATAGTTTCTCCGGCCTTGACGACTTTTCCTTCAGAAACTTCTACTTTTGCGTCTGTCGGCAGATAGACATCAAGTCTTGAGCCAAAGCAGATCAGCCCGAACCGATCTCCCTTGCTTACCTTGTCCCCTTTTCCTATCTTGCATATAATTCTACGTGCGATAAGTCCTGCGATTTGAACTACCCAGAAGTTCCGGTTATCTCCTGTCCTGATATTTATCGCATTATGCTCGTTTTCTTTTGAAGCCTTGTCCAGATTTGCTGAAAAAAACTTGCCTGGATGGTATACAATATCTTCTACCTCTCCATCAAAAGGGATTCTGTTAACATGTACGTTGAAGATTGACATAAAAATGCTTATTTTTAGCATCTTCTGATCATCAAAGGGGGTTGTTTCCACCTCACCTACAGTGATCACCTTGCCGTCAGCAGGCGAAACGATCGCGGCAGAGTCCCGGGGCACAACCCTGTCAGGGTCTCTAAAGAAAAAACAGATAAAAAATGTCAGCACCAAAAAAAACAGGGTCAGTACAGTTAATCCCAAAAGGGCCAATACAAAAGTTGTAAAGGCTGATGCAAAGATAAAAGGATACCCTTCCCTTGCAATCGGAAAAGCGGTGGATTCTATATAGGATGTGTTGTGTTCCATTATTAAATTACCTGTGTCTCAAGACGGTGATATACTTTAATATTATTATTAATAAATTCTATATAATCCTATAATCATTATACTGAAAGAGGGTATTTGTCAACTGTTCTTGTTTATTGTATAATGGTTTAAGGGATCAGGGGGCAGGTGTCGGGTTTCGGGTGCCAGGTTTCAGGGAGAACATACGGGATTTAATATATAATTTAATTGCTCAAACGAGTATTGTGGACCCAGGTGTCTTGCTTAAATTCTACTGGGCGCTGGCCCCTGACACCTGAAACCTGGCACCCGAAACCCGATCCCTGAAACCCAACACCTGATCCCTACATGAAAGGAATCGACTATAAAGCTATACGGTAACATCAGCGGCCTAAAAGGCGACCAGGTCCGTCGACTTCAGAATCTATATCGTCGTAAAACAGACCCTGAGTATCTTGTCTCGCCGGAACTGGCCCGTGCAATATGTGTTCTTTCCAAAGAAACCAACCGTCAGATCGGGCTCTTGATTGATCGGCAGGGGGGCATACAGTATGTCATTGTTGGTAAACACCAGCAGATTCTTCTACCTGATGACATCCACAAATACCGTATTGGAAAGGGACGTCTCAAAGGCCTTCGTTTGGTCCATACACATCTCCAGAGCGAGCTCCTTACCCAGGATGACCTGATGGATCTTGTGTTTCTTCGGCTCGATTTTGTAAGCGCTATTACAGTCTCTCAAGATGGGATGCCGGACCAAATATATCCCGCACATCTTCTCCCGGAAACATCAAACAGTATGAATTGGGAAATTCTTCCAGCGATTCAACATGGGGATCTTAATATCGATTGTCATAAGTTGATCCTCTCACTTGAAGAAGAATTCGCGAAAAAAGGGCCTATACAGAAAATAGAAGGAGCGGAGCGGGCAATCCTGATAAGCGTAACAACTGCTCCCAAAAAAAACGCGTTGGAATCAATGGCGGAACTAACGGAGTTGGCGCGCTCAAGCAGCACTTATGTTGTTGATTCCGTCGTCCAGTATCGGAAGGCAAGCCCCCGGTACTTACTTGGAAAGGGAAAGTTAAGTGAGTTGGTTATATTGGCCCTTCAAAGAGGTGCCAATCTTCTAATATTCGATCAAAACTTGAACCCTTCCCAGGTCCGTTCCATTACAGACATGACTGAGCTGAAGGTGATCGACAGGACTCAGTTGATTCTCGATATCTTTGCGCGAAGGGCACATACACGTGAAGGAAAGATCCAGGTGGAACTCGCCCAACTCAAGTATCTATTGCCTCGACTAATAGAAAAAAATACAGCCATGTCCAGGCTGACAGGAGGGATTGGAGGAAGGGGGCCGGGTGAAACAAAGCTTGAAATTAACAGGCGTCGGGTACACGACAGGATCAGACGGTTGGAGAAGCAACTTAAAACAGTCCGCAAACAGCGTGCCCAACGCAGGGCCAAGCGAAAAAGGAAGGGGCTTCCTATTATCTCGATTATCGGTTACACCAATGCCGGAAAATCTACCTTGTTGAATACTCTCACAAAGAGCGACATCTTAACTGGAAATCGTCTCTTTGCCACCCTTGATCCTACGAGCCGACGGTTGAAATTCCCGCGTGATACTGAAGTAATTATTACTGATACTGTTGGCTTTATCAGGGATCTCCCGAAAGACCTTGTTGTTGCGTTTCGGGCCACACTGGAAGAACTGGAGGATGCGGACCTTCTTCTTCACGTGATCGACATCAGCAATCCCCGTTTCACGCAGCAGATCGAATCAGTGGAACAAATCTTAGAATCACTCCGTCTCAATAACATTGCAACCCTTAGAGTTCTGAATAAAGAGGACCTTGTTGAGAAGGATTTTGCGGAAATAAAACGCAGGCAACTAAATGCAATAACCATTTCAGCTAAAGACACGAGTACGCTGAAACCCTTAATTGAGGCGATGGAAAGACGAATTCGTAATTCTATTCATATCTAATCGCTTCCTCTCCCAATATCATTAATAATGCCCGGTGGAGTGCGTCTTCCTTTGAGACTTTGTCGCTGTACATCATCTTCATGGCATACCGGACCATATTTATCCCATCGCGGACGCTGTAAACCTCATCCGCGACAT
>JAFDAE010000187.1 GCA_019314005.1 Deltaproteobacteria bacterium
CCTTCGAACTTGTAGCCGGTAGGAATTCCTGCCCTTCCTTCTCCATAATCATCCAGATCAGCATCATACTTTATTCCGACAAAGAATTTACCTATGTATCTAACTATCTCTGTTTTTAAAAAGTCCTTACCATCAGGGGTTTTTGTATGAATCACCCCCCCAGTCCATCCCATCCCTCTTCCTGAAATAGGGGGAGGAATATATCTGTAAACACCGCCCCTGGAAAGGGCGTCGGTGTGATCAGCTTCATTTGCATGCAAGGTTTCCCAGGCATCAATACTATTCAGACACGTACCTTCCGTAGAAAAAAGAAACTCATTGAGCTGGAATCCGTTATCCTTATCAATTCTGAAATACCTCCATGTAAAGTCCCCCTTTTCGGGCATCCCAATCACGAATCTATTAGAATCTATTTATGATCCTGCACCTATGAAAAGGCCCCAAAAGCGCCCAGACCTCAACCAAGCATATACTCCAACATCATTGTCATCGCCCAATTCAGTATATGTAATCCCTCCGCCCAAGTTGTCCCTTGCCTCGATATCCGAGTTTTGTCTATAATTTGAGGCTATGGCAAATCCGTCACTGTCAGTGAGGTCAATGCCCCTGGCAACTATATCGAGCTTATGATCTTCAAGTACGTCTATACGTACAATAACCTCGTGCTCTTCTTCATCATTCTCGATATCTTCGAACCTTAGAATGTATAGATCAGCATCTTTTCCGAACCCAAGAAGCTTCCCAAAAGGAATTTTCGTTCCAAAGGACTGCCCCTGTCTATCATCCAGCCTTTCATAGGCTAAACCAAGCCCATTGTAATCCAGGCGAACGAGATTGTCAGAGGCAGTTTCTCCGTCAAAAATTTCATTTGTACTGAATATTCTTAGTCCTATTTTTTCCAGGCATCCAATCTTTGATTCATCTTGATTCTCTTCCGTTTCGATGTGATACGTAGCGCCATGCTGATTCAGTTGGTTGAAAGAATTTGATGCCGCATCCTTCTGCGCTACGGCAATACTTAGGGCTAATACAGCCACTATTTTAATAAAATATCTAATTATCCTCATTATCCTCATCTTTTTTTGCCCAGCAAGGAAAGGGTCCTTCTATCCTGTAGTTACCATTTTTTGCTCTTTCGGGCCACGCGGATTTGTTCACCTCAGCAAGCAGTTCGCACATTTCTGGTTTACCTGAACCGTCCTTTTTAATACCTTCACGCCCCCCGTCATCCCAAGGATTAAAAAAACGCGGAAAGAGGGGAAACCATTTTTTTACCAGACCATCAGCCCATATAATAGGCAGCGTGTTAGCGGGGGTATTAGAGTAAAGGGCAACAAGCCCGCCGCAGTCTTTCCAACCCAAAGGTTCAAACTGACAGGGCCGTTCTTCCGCTCTGGCCTTTGTGATGAATATGTATTGCCTCAGCAGGTGTTCGATAGGCTGATATTTTATTTTTTTGTCGTTACATATAGATTTCAAGTCAGGAATTGCATCTGCTATATGCACCTTAAAAGACAACCCATTATTACAATTGCACCACTCGTCTTTTGCAATTTGATGCATAGCGGTTCTCATCGTTCCTGATATTGTGGAAGTGGAACCTGATTTCTCAACATTATTGTTAAACCCTTGCACCATGAGAGGTTCGCTTATTAGCCCAACCGCGAATAAGACGTGTATATCAATGCATTTATCATTATCAGGATGCAAGATCGCTCTCTCCACGTCTTCGTAGTTTATTTCTTGCTGCAGATTTTGATCAGTACTCGGAACGCCAGCTGATACTCGTTTCTTAGCGACTTCTTTTTTGAGACGCACTTCGCTCACTATTTTATGAACAGCCTTGCTTACATAACTGACGACCTGACCGCCCGATCCGATAAAATCATCTACAAATACTATTACAAGTTTTTTGTGCTCTTCGAACTCCTTAAGAATAATTTCTGCAAGAAATTCGTAAGGGATGAAAGTTGGTTGTCTTTCCTTTCTTGTATGCCCGCTAAGTTTTGAATTTTTGTGAAGATTCTCCATCCATTTTGTCTTTGACAATAAAGCAAGGGCGGAAGGCCCGGACTTATTTGCCCGACCAAGACTGCAAAATATATATTTCTTGGGGAAAAGAGGCTCCGCTCCAAATAGGGAAATACATCCCTTCCCTTCAGTAGCTCCCGTTTTAATTTTAAATGCATTACCAGTCTTAAAAAATTGATCAAACAATCTAACGATACTCATTGCCGAATAGTAGCGAAAGTGTTTCATTATCCTGAGGATGGCGGGTTGGTGAGCCGGCCAAAACTGGCTTAGCCATTTATCCAGTAATTGCTTTGCTGACGGTTGAGGTAATCCAAGAACATCCGTAACATTCTCCTTAAATGCGCAAATCAGAGCATTGCGAAACGTTGCATAATATTCCGATTTATGAGATTCTACGCTGGATGATTTAAAAAAATAATCTGTTGCACCCAACTCCTTAATCATGGTCCTTGTTGTCAGCCCGGAGTTGTCTGCGGAGAAAACAACGATACGTGGAAAAGAGACAGTCACAAGTTCATTTTGTTTCAGTTCGTAATGAAGTCTTTCGATACACTGGCAAAGCTTTATGACGGAATATTTAATATCAGACTGTGTGTGGCCGGCACTTTCATGCGCGCCAGGGTCACTTGAATAAAGATCAAGAAGAATTATATCGAATTTTTGCAAGTTTTCTTTTTCGGGATAGTTCTGTAATGCTGTATCGACGGTCTTTGCGTAACTCACCAAAACGTCGCCAATTTTTTGTTCTTCTTTTATGTCTTTGATCTCTTCTTCAGGGGCTCCAAATAATATCGGTAAAATGATATTCCAATGCTGCGGCTTTAACTGATCCTCAACAATAAGAATTCGCCGACCCTTAAGGTATTGTGACAACGGAGCCTTACAAAGATCATCAACAATCCTTTCTTTTTTCCATTCCTCAATGCTTTTGAAATGAGCCTCAATTGTCTCATCTTCGTCAGTCTCTACTCCTATCTCTCTCAAGGCTTTTATGGCGACAGCTTTCTCGATATCGCCTGAAGCGAGAGCTCCCAAAAGGAGCCTAACGGCGGGTATCTCCGCTTTCTTCGCTTTCTCCACATCACGTTCCATTTTTGCTTTATCTTTTATTTGAGAGAGCTTATTTCTGATGTGTTTTTCAAGCTGGTTAAATATATGATGATATATGTCAACATTTCTAACCATAACTTCCTGAATTTCTTCAGCACCAGAAGGGAATGTTGTGCTTTCGATGGCGTATCGAAGATCCTGTGAAGATATTGAGGCGGGATCAAGCTCATTTGATAGCAGTTCCGTTATTGCAGGTAAAAGGCTATGAGATTCGACCGTTCGGGCAATGCCACAACGTTCGATAGGGCGCCTCAATCCCTCAAAAAAAATGGATCGTGTTCCAAGGTCTATGAACAAATATCTTTGCTCTGACAAACCGGTTTCCTTTTTAGACCCATATGCGCAACGAAGGAGACATTTAAAATACTTTTTAACTGTCTTCTCGGCTGCTGAATGAATAACAATCAGCCTCCCGGATTTATCGGGAATCAATTCGGCAGATCGCGCATGCTCCACTGATCTAAAAGGAAATAAAGAAAGGAAAGAATGCAGGGCACCGGCAAAGGCGATCGCTGCCGAATCTTCTTTATCATGAGGGGCAATTTCTACTGTCCACTTACCAAAATTAATCAAAAATCCCTCCAATTATATCTCAGGCCATTCTGGAGGCCCGAAATCCCTTTTCAATATCGGGCAACCGCTTGGCAACGCTTTTAATTTTGTTGCCGCATTGAAAAACCGCCTTTTCGAAAAGGGGCGATTCCTGCATAAAGGAGGCAATCTCTTCGACCGATAGTTTAAAGATGTAGTTTCCGATCTTCCTCTGGCAGGTAGTACTGTCCTTGATGTCTTCGCCTGTAAGGGCATGCCATATTTGAGGATAATTCAGTGTGTCGTTTCTTTTATCTCTGCAATGTTCAAAGGCGTTAATAATATATTTTACGACCTTCTCGTGATGTTCCCGAATCATTCCGGGCAGGGCGTAGCCAATGAATCTCTTGTCGCTGATAGTGATAGATTCCATCATTCCGCCGCTGTCTTCTGAAATAGCGACAAAGGGGGCACTATATTGAATGTTGAATGCTATATGCTCCGGGATAAGGTAGGGAAGCTCAGAAAAGTGCTCCACTGCTTGATAAATGCAGTTTTTCAGTTCACGTACATTGCCCGGCCAGTTATAATCCTGAAGTTTGACTATAGTTTCACTCTCAATAGTCCTTGAACGAGCATTTGATGTTTTTTCCGCCTCTCTCACAAACTTCTCCACCAAGATAGGAATGTCATCTTTTCTGTCCCTGAGCGGTGGAAGACTAATGGTTCCGCCTTCGGTGAGACGCATCAGCAGGTCTTCCCGAAGGCCGGTCAGGTTCGAGTTTGTTGCGGACAAAAACCTCAAATTCGCAGAGCGCATAACAGTTTCGCCAATGCGCGTAAAGACCCGCTCCTCGATTACCTTAAGAATCCCTGCCTGCACTCCGTGTGGAAGTTCAGCGATCTCATCAAGAAATACATCCCCGCCATTTGCCTTTTCGATGATCCCCGGTTTGTCCTCCTTAGCGTCAGTGAACGCCCCTTTTTTATGTCCAAACAGCTCGCTGGCAAACCGCTCTGCCGATATCTGCGGGCAGTTGACTACTTCAAACGGCGTTTGATTATTGCCTTTTGTCATTTGGAGATGCGCATAAGATGCAAACAATCCCTTACCGGTCCCTGTTTCCCCCCTGAACAGGATATTTCGCCTGCCTCCTTGGGCAGAGGCTCGCCGTATGTTTCGAAGGGCAATCATCAATGCCTTGGAGCAGCCGACGATCTCGCCTTGTATAATCCAATCCTACTTCTTGCTCAGGCTTGCTTGAAAGGACAACAACAGGCAGATTCGGGAAGTTTTCTTTGATTGCGGAAAGAATTTTCAGGCCGAAATACTGTTTCGGATCGTCGTCTCCGAGGCGACCTTCAGGCATGCCGGTTGACTGCCTATCACTTTCTTTGGTGACCTTGCCGGTGTAAAAGCAGAGGTCAAGGAGCACAAGAGACCAATACGGCGGTTTAATCCATCCCTCCTCAATGACCTTAATGGTGCTCGCAAGGTCGTTTTCTACTGTATCGCCGATAGTAGAGCGAAGCGGCTTCTGCCCGCGATAAAAGTACGCCTGCGCAATAGGATCTCCGATCTTTCTGGGCGGGCCTTTGCCGACTTCATCTCGGGTTATATCTTCAAGCCTGAA
>JAFDAE010000188.1 GCA_019314005.1 Deltaproteobacteria bacterium
ACGAGCGATGCAGGCGCTGCAAATGCTTGAATCACAGCCACAAAGTTCGGAGCGAACGTTCAGGCTGGTGAGCGATTACAGCATGCCGAATGTATCAGAAAAGGTTGCGCGGATAATTTTGAGTTATACGGATTATGTAAATCGTTTTGTATGGCATAAGGCATGAGGATTCTTTTTTTAACCCAGTTTTATTGGCCTGAAATTCGTACCGCTCCTTTGAATCTTGCTGCATTAGCTGAGGATCTTCAGGATAGAGGTCATAATGTCACAGTTGTCACAGGATTTCCAAACCATCCGTTTGGACGTATTTATGAAGGATACCGCATAAAGCTTTGGCAGTGGGATAATGTGAGAGGTGTTAAAGTACTTCGTGTGCCTCTCTTCCTAGATCACAGCCTTTCATTCATACGACGGGCTGTAAATTACAGTTCTTTTGCTTTGTCGGCAACATTAACAGGAAGCCTCTTGTCTCGAAAGCTTAAAGCCGATGTTATTTTTGTTTACCTCCCACCATTGACGATTGGCATGCCGGCAGCATTCTTAAGCCGCTTGCATCATGCTCCTGTAGTTTATTGGATGACGGATCTCTGGCCTGAAAATCTGATTGCAGCAGGGGCTCAACTCAAGCCATTTATTTATAATTTCATACGGTATATCGAAAACTGGGTGTATAATCAGGGTAAAATCGTTTGTGTGAATTCGCCTGGCCTTATAGATAACTTGATGGGTAAGGGTGTAGATCATAAAAAAATAGATGTAGTGCCGGACTGGGCAGATGAAAATATATTTTTTCCTACTAAGTATGATGAAGATCTGGCATGTCAGTTTGGGCTTTCAGGAAAATTTAATATTATATATGGGGGCAATCTCGGCAAAGTTCAAGGGTTAGAAGTAGTTATTGAAGCAGCACAAAGGCTTCAGGATTTAAAGGATGTGCAGTTTGTTTTCATTGGTGATGGAACTGAATCTGAAAAATTAAAAAAACGGGTTTCTGAATGCGCACTTCGAAACGTAATTTTTATCCCGCGACAGCCACCTGAACAAATTCACCGTTTTTTTGCTTTGGCTGATGTACTGTTCGTCCATTTGAAGAGAGAACCTGTTTTTGAGATGCAAATCCCTTCAAAAATTATTGCCTATCTTGCGTGCGGACGTCCTGTTCTCTGTGCAGTTCATGGTGTGGCTGCAAAAATTATCCAGAATGCAAGTGCCGGGGTATTTTGCACTTCAGAAGATTCTCTCATTCTATCAACAAAGGTGCGATACCTGTATAAAATGCCTCGTTCAGAACTTGAGAAAATGGGGCAAAATGGTCGACAGGCATATCTGGCTGAATACACACGTAAAATTCAGGTCAGTCGTGTTGAAAATATTCTTAAGAAAGCTGTTGAAGTTAGCTAAAATTTTTTTAAGAAGTTTTTATGCGCTTGACCATTATACTCGGTTTAAGGAGTAAATAGATTTGGAACATCCCATAATTATCATAGGTGCCCCACGTTCGGGAACGAATATGTTAAGAGATATTCTCACGCAACTTCCCGGTTTTGGCACATGGCCTTGTGACGAGATCAACTACATCTGGCGTCATGGAAATGCGCATTATCCGTATGATGAGTTTAGTGTTGACCAGGCATCCGAATCTATCAAAAAATTTATTCGGCGAGCTTTTATTCGTATTGCCCGCAAACAGGGGCTTAGATATGTAGTGGAGAAGACGTGTGCTAATTCTTTACGGGTTGCTTTTGTTGAAAAGGTGTTTCCTGATGCAAAGTTTATCTTTATTGTTCGGGATGGACGAGATGCGGTGGCATCAGCGATGAAACGATGGAAGGCGCCTCTGGATATTCCATACTTGATGAAAAAAGCAAAATATCTCCCTGTAACAGATGCACCGTATTATGCCATACGGTATTTGTGGAATCGAATATCTCGTGTTTTTTCCAGCGAAAAAAAATTATCATCATGGGGACCGAGATTTGAGGGTATGAGTGAAATGGTGCGAAACAGGTCTCTTGCGGAGGTTTGTGCTGTCCAATGGGAGCGTTGTGTACAGATGGCTGCAAAGGATTTTGCCGCTATGAGATCCGAAAAGTGTCTTTTGCTGAAGTATGAGGATTTTGTTTCTCAACCGGTGGCAGAATTGCAAAAAATTGCCGATTTTCTGTCAATTAGGTTAGAAAATGACCAGGCCGCCCGTATGGTCGTTTCGGTAAACGATAAAAGCGTTGGGAAATGGAAATCAGACATTAATGAACAAACAGTTGAAAAAATAATGAATTATATTAAACCTGAATTGAAAAATTATGGATATATTGAGTAAAAAAAGAATTTCTTTTCGAGATAGATTTATAAAAAGGTCTTTTGATTTTCTTGGAGCATTTTTCGGTTTGTTTTTAACTTGGTGGATAATCCTGATTTCCTCTGTTTTGGCAACTATTGATCTTCGAACAACAGGTTTTTTTGTACAGAAACGGATCGGACAAGATGGAAAACCTTTTAGTCTTATTAAGCTTCGCACCATGAGGAATAATCCATCCATTGAAACAAACGTAACTACTGATAAAGATCCTCGCATAACCCCTCTTGGCCGTTTTTTTAGAAAAACCAAGATTGATGAACTCCCTCAATTAATCAACGTTCTTTTTGGGCACATGAGTTTTGTCGGACCTCGGCCCGATGTGCCTGGGTTCGCAGACCAATTACAAGGTGAGGACAGAGTCATTTTGAGTGTTCGTCCTGGAATAACCGGCCCTGCTACTCTAAAGTACAAAGCAGAAGAGGCGATTTTGGCCCAACAGGATGATCCTGCAAGTTATAATGATGAGGTCATCTATCCGGACAAGGTAAGATTAAATAGAGAGTATGTGGAGAATTATTCTTTTTGGCGGGATATTAAGTATATAATCCAGACACTCTTTAGCAATTGAACTTGAGTCTAGATATACATCCAAACACAGTAGAGATATTTGAAAAATTGTTTACTGAGGTCTAAGTAAAATATGAAAAACGAAAATAATAATAATGTTGTCTGGCATAATGCCACGGTTACGTGGGATCACCGTCAAAAACTAAATGAACATCGAAGTGTGAATCTTTGGTTCACGGGCATGTCTGGTTCAGGGAAGTCGACATTGGCCCATACAATCGAAGAACGTTTGTATCAAACAGGTTGTCGGACTTTCGTTTTTGATGGTGATAATGTCAGACATGGCTTATGCTCTGATCTTGGTTTTAGTCAAGAGGAACGATTTGAAAACATTCGTCGTATCGCTGAGATGGTTAAACTGTTCCTCAATGCCGGTGTAATTGCTATCCGGCATTTATTTCACCGCTTTGGGGTGACAGGCACAAAGCACGCGATATTATTGGCAAAGAAAATTTTATCAAAATTTATTGCCGCTGCCCTCTTGAAGTCTGTGAACAAAGAGAAGTTAAGGGCTTTTATAGACGAGCCCTGGCAGAAGAAATAAAAAATTACACTGGAATTTCTTCTCCATACGAGAAACCGGTTAATCCTGATCTTGAGTTAAATACAGCAAAGCAATCGTTAGATAAATGTGTTGAAACAGTATTAGAGCTTCTTAAAGAAAATTGGTTTTTACATTATGAATTCAAAAACATTTCCCCCCTGGCCGTATTTCAGTGATTATGAGATTGAGGCTGTAGAACGGGTATTGCGGTCTGGAAAGATCAATCAATGGACAGGGTCCGAGGTAACGAGTTTTGAAGAGGAATGTGCTGATTTTGTGGGTGTAAAATATGCGGTTGCTCTTACCAACGGAAGTGTTGCCCTGGAACTTGCTCTGGAGGCTCTTGGGATTGGCGTTGGCGATGAAGTGATCGTTACCTGCTACACTTTTATTGCTTCGGCCAGTGCGGTGGTTATGCGCGGGGCCGTTCCTGTTATGGCTGATATCGATCCTGGCAGTCTGAATATTTCTGCTGATACGGTATGTGCGGTTATTTCTTCCCGCACCAGGGCCATCATTGCTGTCCACCTGGCTGGCATGCCCTGTGATATGTACCCGCTTCTGAAACTGGCCAAAGAATATGATCTAAAGGTTATTGAAGATTGCGCTCAAGCCCATGGGGCAACTTATAAAGGACGTGCTGTCGGTTCATTGGGGGATGCGGCGGCATTTTCTTTTTGCCAGGACAAAATAATGACTACCGGCGGAGAGGGGGGCCTGCTCACCACGAATGACAAAGCGATCTGGGAGAAGGCCTGGGCGTATAAGGATCATGGCAAAAGCTATGACAGCGTCTATCACAAGAAACACCCGTCCGGATTTTGCTGGCTGCATGACAGTTTTGGAACAAACTGGCGCATGACCGAGATGCAGGCGGCCATTGGCCGGGTGCAGTTGCGGAAACTGCCGGAATGGACGGCAATACGTCAGCGCAATGCCGCAATGCTTACGGAGGGTTTTGCAAAGATACCGGCTTTGCGGGTTCTGGAAGTGCCGGAAGAGTTCTCGCCTGCTTATTATAAATATTATGTTTTTGTCCGGCCTGAAAAGCTTCGGGATGGATGGGATCGGGATCGGATTATGAATGCTATTGTTGCGGAAGGGATTCCCTGTTTCAGCGGCAGTTGCAGTGAAATTTATCTGGAAAAGGCTTTTGTCAAAGCAGGAATCGGGCCGGGCAAGCGGCTGCCTGCTGCCAGAGAGTCAGGCGAAACCAGCCTGATGTTTCTGGTTCATCCTACCCTTGGTGCTGATGAAATGCGGGATACCTGCCGAGCGGTGGAAAAGGTAATGCGTAAAGCGCAGATGTGAGGAAATTGGGAGACGGTGTTTTCCATAATAGATATGAGAAAATCTTCGATGTGTTACTTGCTCCACTAACCCGACTTTCGCACTTTAAAAAAAACATAC
>JAFDAE010000189.1 GCA_019314005.1 Deltaproteobacteria bacterium
AATAAAGGATATTTTGGGATGTGATTTAGGCCTTACACATAGAATCAATATAACCTTCTGTTTTTCAAAGACATGTGCTGCAAGAGGTTACTTTTTGTGGTAAACTCACGCTAGCAGTTTTGTTTTTGGGAATGGTGAGGTGCTATGCAATCGTATTGTCCCCCCAACAACAAGCGAAAGACATTATTAAAAAAACCGGCATTCAAGGTGGATTGATCGTTCATATTGGCTGCGGTGACGCCAAATTGACTGCTGCGTTACGTGTAAATGAACGTTATTTGGTGCATGGCCTTGATCCTGATGCTAAAAACGTCACCAAAGCGAGAAAGTATCTTCAATCCATCGGACAATATGGCACGGTTATGATTGACCGTTTGCCTGCGACGTCTTTGCCTTATGTTGATAATAGTGTCAATCTTTTGGTTGGAGAGGATTTGGGAACCATTTCCAAAGATGAAGTTATGCGAGTTCTTACTCCAAACGGCGTCGCTTATTTTATGAAGAATAAAAAATGGACCAAGACAAGCAAGCCGCGTTCTGACGAAATAGACGAATGGACGCATTTTTTGTATGATGCATCCAACAATGCGGTTTCTCATGATACAACAGTTGATATGACCAATCATATTCAATGGATTTGTGAACCCAAATCAGCCCGAAGCCATGATCACCTGGCCAGCATGAGCGTGGCGGTTTCGTCCAATGGTCGGCTTTTTTATATTGCGGATGAAGGGCCCTTGGAAGCCCTGACATTTCCATCCAAATGGTTTCTCCATGCGCGAGATGCCTTTAATGGTGTGTTGTTATGGAAGAAGCCGATTGGCCCATGGGAAGGGCACCTGCGTGGTTTTCGAACAGGGCCGCCGGAAATTCATTGAAGGCTGATTGCGGTTGAAGACCGAGTTTATGTAACACTTGGTTATGGTGAGCCGGTTTCGGTATTGGATGGGGCAACTGGGAAATTAGTCAACACATTCAAAAAATCCGATGATGCGCTGGAGATAATTTATCAAGATGGTGTGCTTTATGTTGTATGCGGCGATGTGGATATTGCCAAAGTCAAGAAACTGAGAAGCGCTAGCCCGCCGCCTACCAATAAACGACTCCTTGCCATCAAGGCAGATACGGGAATAGTTCTTTGGGAAAACGATAGCAAAGATACTCAGGAGTTAATGCCGTTAACGCTAGCCTTTTCAAACGGGCGGATCTTTTTCCAAAATCCGGATGAAATTGTGTGCCTGAAAGCAAGCGATGGTAAGGAGGTATGGCGCGCACCCCGGCCGATTCAAAAAATACGACGATCCTGGTCGACCCCAACGCTTGTCGTTTATAAGGATGTAGTTTTATCAGCGGATCAGGCTGTGCCGGACTTAACCAAAAACGAGCAACCTGAGAAAGTTGAATGGAATTTCAGCAGCCAGGGTGGAGTTGCTCCTTACGGCGAACTAATTGCGTTTTCCGCCAAAACCGGCAAAGAAATGTGGCGCTGCCAATCCCGCGAAAATTATAATTCCCCACCAGATGTGTTGGTGGTGGATGACTTGGTTTGGACTGGTGATACGGTTCGGGCACGCGATCCGGGCATTACCTTGGCCCGGGATGTGTTCACTGGCGAAGTGAAAAAGGAAAGACCGAAGGATAGTGAATTTTTTACCTTTGGATTTGGACATCATCGCTGTTACCGCAATAAAGCGACGGTTGAGTATCTTTTGTTAGGGCGATCCGGGGTGGAATTTCTTGATGTGGATACGGGAACGGTAATTGCCAACCATTGGATTCGCGGGACGTGCCAATATGGCATTATGCCCGGCAACGGATTGCTTTATGTGCCGCCCCATTCCTGCGCTTGCTTTATCGAAGCCAAACTGAATGGATTCATCTCTCTTTCCGGAATGCAAAAAGGATTTGCAAAACAATCTGGCAAGGATGATCCGCGTTTGAAAAAAGGGCCTGCTTATAAAGATAGTATTAAAATGAAACCGAGTGCTGCAACAGATTGGCCGACATACCGGCGGGACCCGGGCCGTACCGGTAAAACCCCATCGGTCATGCCGAAGGAAGTAAAACAGGCCTGGCAACAATCTATTGGCGGAAAGCTGACCAGCCCGGTGACGGTGGATGGAAAGGTTTTTGTTGCGGTAAAGGATATGCATGCCGTTTATGCATTGAATGCGGATGATGGGAATATTGTTTGGAATTACACAACCGGAGGACGGGTGGACAGCCCGCCGACGATTTATCAAAGCCTGGTGTTGTTTGGTTCAGCGGATGGCTATGTGTATTGTTTGAGATCATCGGATGGTGTTTTGGTGTGGCGGTTTCGGGCGGCGCCGGTGGACCGGCGTATAGTTGCATTTGGCCAGATTGAATCGGTTTGGCCAGTGCCCGGCAATGTCATGGTTTTGGAGGAAAAGGTGGATAACTCCATAAAAGCGGTTGCCTTTGCAGTGGCAGGTCGGTCATCCTATATTGATGGCGGGATATATCTTTGCCGGCTGGATGCAGTAACCGGAAAACTGCTTTCACAAACGATTGTGAACCATCGCGATCCGAAAACCGGTTTACCCCCACAAGACACAGCGAAAGGTGTCAATATGCCGGGAGCGTTGCCGGATGTACTTTCCTGTGATGGAGAGTTTGTGTATATGCGGCATACACGATTTGATAAAGAAGGCGTGAAGCTGGAGCCGAATGTGCCGCATTTGTTCAGCCCGGCCGGTTTCGTGGATGATTCATGGTGGCATAGAACGTATTGGCTGTATGGAACCGATATGAATAGCGGCTGGGGTGGTTGGGCAACTGCCGGAAACCAAAATCCATCGGGCCGGTTGCTGGTTGTTGATGAGAATTCCATTTACGGCTTTGGCCGGTTGGAGCAATATGATACACATGGCAGCCATGTTGGTCTTGAGGAATCTTTATTACCCTGGCCTCCGCCGAGACAGAACGCCCGGGCACGGGGAACAACCCATTACCGATTATTTGCCTGCTCGAAAGAAGTGGATAGTGTTAGACTTAAAAAGACGGCGCAACAAAAAAGAAGAGGCCGGATACAAACTAAAATAAAAGTTTATTGGTTCAAGCCATTGGAGATGGTTGTTCGAGCCATGGTTCTGGCCAATGATACATTATTTATTGCTGGCCCGCCGGAATTACTAACTTCACCGAGCGGTTCACAAAACTTGAAAGCAGCCCAAGCGGCTTATAAAGGAACAAAAGGTGCAGCGCTTTGGGCGGTTTCAACCAAAGACGGAAAAAAATTATCTGAATATAGGCTGGATTCTCCACCGGTTTTGGATGGGATGATTGCCGCTAACGGAAAATGGTATATTTCGAGTATGAATGGCAAAGTTCTTTGTTTGGAAAAGCGTGAGTAAGGAGAATATAATCACTTGTGTATATTGAAATCAAATTTACTATCATTTATCATTAATTTGATGAGGCTTCCTGCGCTTGTCAACCGAACATCGGACCACTTGATTGGTGGGATTCAGTGGCAATAAAGGCTGTTATCTTTGACCTTGATGATACACTTGTGGTGGAACAAGCGTCCGCTCAAGATGCGTTTCTTGCAGCCTGCGCACTGGTACACAAGAGATACGACATCGACCCAACAGAACTCTGTCAAACGGTGCGGGAGAAGGCGCGTGAGTTGTGGCATAGGTCGCCAGCACGGCCTTACTGTGTGTCTATTGGAATAAGTTCGTGGGAGGGCCTATGGGCACGCTTCTATGGAGACGAGCCGAACCTGAAAATCCTGCGTGAGTGGGCTCCGATTTACCGGCGCGAATCCTGGGATCGCGCCTTGGCCGAACACGGTGTGGACAACCTATTGTTCGCGGACGAATTGGCAGCAGTATTCCAAAAGGAACGACGTGTACGCCATATTGTCTACTTGGACGTGGAGCCTGTACTCAAGGACCTCCGAGAGAAATACAAATTGGGGCTGGTGACGAACGGAGCACCCGACCTGCAGCGAGAGAAACTTCGAGGCTCCAAGTTAGGAGCGTTTTTCGACGTAGTGATTATCTCTGGAGAGGTAGGCATCGGAAAGCCTGATCCTCGGATCTTCAATTTGGTCTGCGAGCGACTAAACGTTGGCTCCGAGACAGCGGTAGTAGTAGGGGATACTCTTGGCAGAGATATCAGCGGTGCACAAAGAGCGGGCATAAGGGCGATCTGGCTCAATCGTGACAATAGAGAGCGTAATGGCTCGGTGGAACCGGACCACGAAGTCGAAAGTCTGAGTGAGCTAGGTGAGTATTTGAGTTGCTTGGAATAGCCAAGCATTCGCTGCTGTGCGGTGCGTTTCAGCAGTAGCGTAATACGAGCATGCATTCCACCGGAGAGCAGAGAATGAGCATGAAAGAAGCCGCGGGGCCACGACTTAGGCTTGCAACCAATGAAGATTCCAAGAAGGTGACAGATTTGGTCTATACTGTTCTGAGAGAGTATGTTGGCGATGTACCGGGTGACCTGCCGAATAATTGAAGAACATCGTTAGGAAGTGATCTCCCTCCTCAGCAAGCACGGCGCCAAAGAATAATCAGGACAACATGCGCTTGTTAAGGGCGAATGGGACCACCATGACACCGGCTCTATCTTTCTGATTATGCTACAGCCATAGCTTCAAATAGAGTATCCACATGCGTTAGAGGAGGCTTGAAGAGCCTTATGAAAAAAGACTATCAAAACGCCGCAATGAAGGCTCCAAGTCCAGCTTTTCATGAGCCGAAAAATACCACATTTTCAGGTGACATTATGACACCATTTTGTCTCCACAGATGTTGATTTTTACGAATTATGCAGGCACCAAACCTCAAATTTTTGCCCAAAAATGAATGTTTTTTGAAAATTTTTTA
>JAFDAE010000572.1 GCA_019314005.1 Deltaproteobacteria bacterium
ATAAAAAGAAAAAGAAGATTTTTGTGGCCTTTTTCCCGGACATTGACTTCATCATACGGAACGGAGAAAAAGAATCCCACATGGATACCCATTGGCTATGATTTCGGAAGACGTTTGGCAAAGAGAATGAATGGTATGCCTTGTAATATTACTACCGAGAACTTGATGGACGCGCCTATTACCGCACATATTATGGGCGGCTGTACTATAGGACAAGGCCCTGACGATGGGGTTGTTGATGAGGAAAATTGGATCAATGGCTATCATAACATGCTCGTCTGTGATGCTTCACAAATGCCTGAAAATTTGGGCGTCAATCCAGCATTATCTATTTTAGCATTTAGTGAGAGGGCTATGGCTTATATCCAGCCAAAGAATGGAAAGATCCGATATTTGAAGGCTGAAGAGGAGTGGGGCGTTAAGGAATACCTGCTAAAGGAATCAAAGCATAAAAAAATCGAGTAATCCAAACACGGGGACACCAGAACATTAAAGGAAAAGACAAAGATATTGGATGTTGAAGGGAGATGAATATCTTCTCGGGGAAATTGACCCGTCATAGCCCCTTTTTTGTGCCGATCGCCCCTGTACCTCACCCCCGGCTTTTCAATAAAGTCCTTGACCAGAATCTTTCGGAGCGGTATTTTTCTCACCGGTTTTATTACATTCTTGTTTTCAGGGTAGCTACACTGATCCGGCCCGCACCTGAATGGTAAGGGAAAAGCAGGCGTGGTTTACACCTTCAACTGGAACCTTCCCCAAACTACCAGTTTCAAAGGTTTTTTGGCTTTTTCCAGCTACCCATGCCCGGCGTCAGGCAAAGTATGACTCAAAGGAAACCAGGTCATAGGTACCTATCCTGCCGACGCCACTCAGGGGGAGAAGTGGAAAACGACAATAGGTATATCGAACTCTCTGGCGATTTTAATATCGCCTTCAATTACCGCCACATAGACAGCGCTGACTCTCTAGTTTTCTTACACGGATTCGGATCTGCAAGCGGGCCGGAGAGCTTTGGATACGCGATGGAGGATCAAGCCCGTGTGGTACTGAAAGTACTCAATAAACTGAAAGTTGAATCCTTCCACCTCTGCGCGCACTCAATGGGAGGATTAGTAGCCATGGAAATGGCCGAGCTTGAGCCGGAACGAACACTCTCCCTTATCAACATGGAAGGAAACCTCACCCCGGAAGATTGTTTTTTCTCAGAAAAGATTGCTGAGCTTACCTACGACGAATTCGAAAAAAGGGGGAGACGGCAATTCGAGGACAACTTCAGGGGGACTGGTCCTGAAGGCCCTGACAAAAACGAATATCTTGAGACGCTGAGCATGGCGTTAACCGGTGCCTTGTACAAAAGCGCCAGACATACGGTCACCGATTCGTCGGCAGTACCGGTAGATCAGTTCTCTCGAATCAAGAATGCCTGTTATATCTACGGAGAAAAAAACAGGGGAGTATATCCTGGAGAGAAACTACTTCGCGAGAAGGGCGTACCGCTGTTGTATATCAAAGATGCGGGACACTCTATGGCGACGGATAATCCGGAAGAGCTCTACCGGGTTATCAGCTCCTTCATCGAAGGCCTGGCGTGAACAGTACCCGGCGGATATCGTATGGTTGTGCCGAGCGGCCCGCCTTTTCAATAAAGTCCTTGACCGGAATCCTCTTGGGGGAGTAATCTCTCGGCCGGTTTTATTACGTTATTGTTTTCTGATAGATTTTTTGATTCGACCGGCACCTTAATACAGAAGGAACACGTATGGTCTGATTGTAAAAGCCCTGTTACTCAAAATGAGTGACAGGGCTTTTGTTGTTTGTGAACAGGTCGATGTTGTGGCCGCCGGGGCGCAGAATGGACTGTTATCAGGACAAACAACCGCGGTTGCTCTTTACGCAGAAACGAGATACACTCCAATTCAACCGTCAGGGATGAGGCATGAACAGACAAAAATTACTCAAGAAGATACTTGGTGGTTCTAAAAACATACGGTTTGCTGATATGGTACATCTTGTCAGAGGGTTCGGTTTTGAACTATCGAGAACCGAAGGTAGCCACCACATTTTCTTCCGGCCTGATATCCCTAACTCGTAAATCTTCAGAATGTCAAGGGCCAGGCAAAGGCATATCAGATACGACAGTTTCTGAAACTGGTTGAGAAGCATAATCTTAAAC
>JAFDAE010000573.1 GCA_019314005.1 Deltaproteobacteria bacterium
GCATCGACTACGACCCTACGCTTGAGATCAGCATCGATTTTTTCAAGACCGTTCAGAACAAAATGCACTGGGCCATTACCGGTAAGATCGCAGCGGAAATCATCCATGAACGGGCCGACGGCGACAAAGAAAATATGGGGCTGACCAGTTGGCGCGGGGCCAAGGTTCGCAAGCAGGATGTGTCCATTGCCAAGAACTATCTCGCCGAAAATGAGCTATCGGCCCTGAACAATCTGGTGGAACAATATTTGATTTTCGCTGAAGGACAGGCCATGCGCCGGCTTCCCATGTACATGGCCGACTGGATTAAAAAGCTGGATGCCTTCCTGTCGCTCAATGAACGGGAGATTCTCACTCATGCCGGCAGAATTTCACATGAAATGGCCAGGGAGGCGGCCGAAGCCCAATACGAAAAATTTAACCGGAAGCGGATTCAGCAAAAAGATCGCATGAACAGTGATTTTGATAAAACAATCAGGCGGTTGAATGATGGCAAGCAAGGAAAGAATAAATGAACCTATCCGATGAGGACAAACAACTTCTCGATGAACTTTGCGGGCAAAACAACGTGAGCCAGGACAAGGTGCTCAAACTGCTTCAAACAGTCTATGAGTATGAATTCAAGGACCGGCGTACCGGAGTCTATGACGCCTTGCGGGAAATCCTGAAAAGCAGGCCCTCGCCTGAACAGGGGTGATATTCATGAATAGTGAAATAAGCGAATATTTGCAAAAGTTGAAACATTGGCTTGAAAAACAGGGGCAAAGCCTAAAAGAGTTGTCGGGCATATCTGGTGAAGAACGGAAACAGTTGCTGGCGGTCAACAAAGCAGTCGAACAGCTTCGTCGAAGCGGTGTTTCTGTACCGGAGGACTTGCTTAGCCTGAAACTGACACTTTCTGCAAAGGACGCTTCTGTATCTGAAAAGCGAGAAACTGAAATTCGGCTTGGAAAGGTTGAAAGTGCGATTGAAGAGCTCGGCAAAATTTTAAAAACAGCCCGTTCAATAAGGGACAGGTTAAGGGCAACGGGCCTGACCGGAGGTTCTAAAAGACACTATGGCATTACAGTGCTTGATTTGCTCCAGGCTGGATTGATTTCCACCGATGACAAGTTCGAGCTTCAGTGGTTTAAAGACGGTCACACACACGAGGGTAGGGTTAAACCCGATGGTACCATTATGGTGAAAGATGAGGGGGGATGGAAGCAATATGCTTCGCTGTCAACCGCGGCCTCGAAAGTCGCAGAACAATCTTTGAATGGATGGAAACACTGGAGTCGTATTAACCCCGACGGAACCTCCACAACTCTGGAAGAAATTCGAGAATGCTATATGATTGAAGGAACGAGCTGATGAAATTCCGCAAGCTGACCATCTTCCGCAAGCTGACCATCGAAAACTATAAGTCCTTCAAGTTTGCGACCGAGATCATGTTTCCCGTAGGCGATGACGGCCGGAGCATTTTTCTGATCGGCGGTATGAACGGCGCAGGAAAAACTTCGATTATGGAGGCGATAAACTTTTGTCTGTATGGGGCCAAGACGGACGAGATTTTCCGTAACATCAACCGTCGCGAGAAGGCCAGGGGAAACGCCAACGTCTCCTTTGAACTGGTCATGGAGATGGATGATTTCTCGGAACTCGTGGTGAAACGTTCCTGGAGCGCGGGGGCCGTCGATGACCCGAAACCCCGGGATCTGAACGAGCGGCTGGTGGTGGTGCGTGACGGCAAGCGGGTATCGGTGCAGAACCAGCAGATCTGGCAGGATTTTATCCGGTCGATGATTCCGCCGGGCATCACCCAGTTTTTCTTTTTTGATGGGGAAAAGATCCAGATCATCGCCGCTGACGACCATTCCGAGGTGCGGCTGAAATCTTCCCTGGAAGCCGCTCTCGGCATTCAATACATTAACCGCCTGGCTTCCGATATCATCTATATTAAAAATGAAGAGCGCAAAGGCTTTGTAGAAATTTCCGACGAAGACCTGGATTTTAAACAAAGCGAGCTGAGAAAAGAGCGCAGCAAGCTGAAGCGAAAAAATCAGGAACGGGACCGCGTTCGGCAGGAACTGGATGATTTTAAAGCGCAGCTTGAGGTTGCCAGACAGCGATTTGCTGCAGCTTTTCAAACTGAACCTGAAACACGGGAAGCCATGCGTGAAACCGAGAAAAAGCGCATTCAGGGCGCCAATCGTCTGGCCCAGGTGGAAAACGAAATCCGCTTGCTTTGTGAAAAAATCTTGCCGTTTGCCATCATAGGGCGACTGTTTGATTCCATCCGGCGGCAGGTAGAGGTGGAACGGGAGTCGGCGGGTGGAGAGGCAATCAAGGAGAATGCGGCCACTCTGGCCAAGCGCATCGTGCGGGTGGTCGAAGAGCCGGAACCGATTTATCTGGAAACGCTTTCCTCTGAAAAAATGGCCGAGCTGGAGCGCCGTATCTGCCGACTGCTCAAGGAGGGAGACCCCAAGGGCGAAGCGGCCAGGATTTTGGATCTGTCCGATCGGGATGCGGCACGTGTTTTA
>JAFDAE010000190.1 GCA_019314005.1 Deltaproteobacteria bacterium
GCATTTTCCCCGGAGATAAGGAACCGGGAGAAATTCCGGTCCAAGAAAACACATCTGCTTGGTACCGCGAACCCATGCAACTCACCGATGAAAGTATGAAGGCCGCCGATAAAGGGATTGAAACTATTACCACACCAGCGGGGAAATTTAAGACACGTCACCTGGTCTACAAGACTATAGATGGTCGATACGATTGGTGGCTGAGCGATAAGGTCCCGGGTGGAATGGTAAAATACAGTATCACTTATGGCGAAGGCGGAAATGGGGGCGAAAAAGATGCCTATACTTCCCAGATCGTAGCCTATGGCAGTGGGGCCAAGTCCCGCTTAGGGTCTTTTTGAGTAACTTCACTATTTCTAATGGATACTTTAAGGATTAAGGATGGTTTACATGGAAGCTCCTGTATTTGAAACGAATCTTGATGGTGTGAAACTGCTTAATCGTGGAAAAGTCCGGGACATCTACGACCTGGACGATATGCTTTTGATTGTGGCTACTGACCGGATCTCGGCATTCGATGTAGTGATGCCGAATCCGATTCCGGGTAAGGGCCGAATTCTGACCCAAATATCGAAGTTCTGGTTCAACAAGACCGAATCGATCATTGCAAATCATATTATTTCCACCGAGGTTTCTGATTATCCGGAAGTCTTAAAGCCGTACGCCGATATTATCGAAGGGAGAAGCATGCTGGTCCGTAAGGCAAAACCACTTCCCATCGAATGTATTGTGCGCGGCTATATATCTGGATCGGGTTGGAAATCATACAAAGAGTCCGGCACAATCTGCGGCATTAAACTTCCGGAGGGGTTGGTTGAATCCGAAAAACTCCCTGAACCGATATTCACCCCGTCCACAAAAGAGGAACTGGGAGCGCACGACATCAATATAGACTTTGAAAAGGCCGCTGCCACAGTTGGCAAAGAAGTTGCCGATAAGGTACGGGACATCAGTATCGCCCTTTACAAGCGCGGCCTTGACATCGCAGGTCCCCGGGGCATTATTATCGCGGACACCAAGTTTGAGCTTGGCCTATACAATGGCGATTTGATTCTGATCGATGAAATCCTTACCCCTGACTCATCCCGTTTCTGGCCAAAAGACACGTATAAGCCGGGAGGTGCGCAAAACAGCTTTGATAAACAATACCTGAGAGATTATCTTCTGTCACTCAACTGGGGCCAAAAGCCCCCGGCCCCGGAACTTCCGCAAGAAGTAATCGATAATACGCTAAAGAAATATACAGAAGCTTTAAACAGGCTCACGGCGGAATGACATATCGGGTGACCGTTCATCTCACCGCAAAGACGCAAAGAACGCAAAGTAAAAATTGATAAGAGATTAATGAAAGAAGTGGATAAATCTTCAGACGTTCTTAAAACTTTGCGCTCTCTGCGTCTCCCCTACAAAAGCCTAACTGTTCCTATTGACAAGATTGACCTGGACGACGATGCCTATGTAATCAGTACAGATGGTGTTTCACAGCCCCTTCTGGAATCGATCAAGGCAGTCGGGCTCATCAACCCTCCCCTGCTGAAAAAACGCAAAGATCAACGCTATCGGATTATCTGTGGCAGACGACGTATATTATGCTGTCAAGACGAACTGTTAGTCCACATCGCACCTGATACCCTGTCCGACCTTGATTGCCTCAAAATAGCGATATCGGACAACCGTTCTCACCGGGCATTAAACCTGATTGAGCAGTCTCGCGGGATCGAACAACTTACCCCCCACCTTCCTGAACAAAATCGTTTCAAAACAATATGCCAACTCTTAGATATCCCTTTAAACCAGAAAGTCTTTCAAAAGATTGCAGGGTTAAGCACGCTTCCCAAACCCATTCAAAAAGGTATACTGCAAGGAGAGCTGTCGCTTGAAGGGGCGGTTGCCCTCTTTCCGTTTGAACCCTTGGAACAAGTTGCATTTTTCGAACTATTCAAAGGATTAAATCTGAGTCAAAGCAAGGAGTGTGAACTCATCACCCTTGTCGATGAAATTGCACGACGCGAAGCAGTATCTCCAATAGACGTGATAACGTCCGATCCGATCCGTAACATTATGGCTGAAAAAGAGCGAAATCGTCCTGAAAAAACACGAGAAGTGCGTGCTTTCCTAAAGAGCAGGAGATTTCCAGCACTTTCGGAAGCAGAAGACCGCTTTTTTGCAAACCTTAAGCGTCTTAATTTGGGAAACTCGACTCAATTGTCTCCTCCGCCCTCCTTTGAAGGAACCACATACACGGTCCGTATTTCCTTTAAGAGTCAGAAGGAATTAAAACAACAGTTGGAAGCCCTCGGTAAAACAGCAGCACAGCCAGCCTTTCAAAAAATTATAGCAAAGGAGTAGCTGGATCCCACCTTTTTTGTGAGACCTTTGCAGGGAATTCCATACACATTGGGCAGTAAAACTAAAAACTAGGCTAACTATTTGATATTATAAGATAATACTGCATATTGGTGTCGTATAATTCCTACAGAAATAACATACCGCAAAGAATCAAAAAATAATAATCTTTTAATATCAACAGGTTGCAAAAACATATCGGGTTGGCACACTTATCGCTAATACATCATAAAGATAAAGAGGAAAGTTGGGGGTGGAATAGCCTGTAAAGGAGGTTTTTATATGAAAGTTAGAAAAGGGTTGTTTGCTGTATGTCTTGCCTTAGTGGCAATGTTCTTAATCTCTCCTGTAGTACTGGCAGACTCGCAAGGCACAGCAGACTCGCAAGGTACAATGGCACAGTTGGACATTAATCAGGCCTCTGCTGAAGACCTCTGTAACCTCAAGGGCATCGACACCGTAAAGGCTTCGGCCATTGTTGAATACAGAGAGGCGCATGGTCCTTTTACTTCCATTGAAGGCATAAAACATGTAAAGGGTATCGGAGACAAAACATTTGAAAATATTAAAGAAAATATAGCCGTAACACAAGCACACTAACACGACCGATTTGGCTTATTCCAACCCCAAGTTTTTCCTTAATCGGTGTGTATGAATGTCACCTTTACCGGTTAAATCACCCATAACGGCTTGTCATTTTTCGGTATAATGTGTAACTGCTCCGCAGCCTTAAAAAGGGTTTCTATCGCTCTTCTCCCCTCACTACCGAGTTCCACGGAAAAATCGTTCACATATAGATCAATATGACTGTTAATCACTTCATCGGAAAGTTCCTGAGCGTGTTCTTTAATAAATTTCTTGGAAGACTCAGGATGTTTTCGCGCATACAGTATGCTCTCCTTTATCATTTCTTCGAGACGTCTTATTGCAGATTCTCCCAGATTGCGTCGTGCAATAATACCTCCCAAAGGAATCGGCCGGCCGGTTTTCTTCTCCCACCACTGGCCGAGATCGACCAACGGGATCAAACCCTTCTCTTGATATGTAAAACGTGTCTCATGGATAATCAAACCACCAGCAACAGCCCCCGATGCCACGGCATCTACAATTTTGTCAAACCGCATCGCCCGCACCTTATCGTGCCCGCCCGTCATCAATTGTAATAAGAGATTGGCCGTGGTAAAACGGCCGGGGATGGCAATGATTTTGTCCTTTAATGCTGGAAGAGAGCTCCCCGGAGGGGCAATAAGAAGCGGCCCACAACCCCGCCCCAGTGCAGCGCCGCTATTGAGCGCCACATACTCATCTCGCAGAAAGCCGTACATATGATACGATATCTTTGTTACATCAAGCGCCCCATTCCTCGCCAAACGGTTCAATGTCTCCACATCTTCCATGTGCAGGCTAAAGTCAAAGGTATGCTCTCCAAGAAGACCGTGCAGCATTGCGTGGAATATGAACGTGTCATTAGGGCAAGGGGAAATTCCAAGGGTTATTGGCTGGGCATTTGTCATTGGGCATTTGTCATTGGGCATTTGTCATTCCCCTCTTGAGAGGGGTGGCCGCAAAGCGGACGGGGTGTGTAATTCCCCAATTCCTAAATTCCTAAATTTCCTCACCACTTTCCCCACCGCAGTCATTGCCCCCATAAGATCAAACGGCTTCCTTTGACCGGCAACGTTGCTGATGCCACGTATTTCCGCAAAAGGGATATCATATTTCAGACAGATATGGGCGGCCGCAGCCCCTTCCATGTTTTCACACAGGGCACCTATACTCTGATTAATGATGTCTGCTCTCTGTATTGTCCCTGATGTAGCAGACACAGTAATAAACTTACCCTTCTCCGCTGTCAGGTTTTCCGACCGGGCACACTCAAGAAGCATATCCGCAAAGGTTTCATCAACAGGAAAAAGGTTAAAATATTCTACATCTTGTTTCTTTACCACAGGCATCCCAATCTCTTCCATGGACTGAAATCCTGTCTCGTCTACGACCCCCTCATCTGCGCTGAATTCGCTTTGTGCTACTGCTACATCACCGATTGAAAGTCCGGACCCGGCATATGCCCCTGCGCAGCCGACCAGGAGAACACGATTTGGGCGTCTTATAATGATCTGCTCGGTCAAAAAAGAGGCTGTATTTACCCTTCCAATGCCGCAGACACGTATTATAGTATCAGGAGGGAGAAGCCCTGTAAGCGGTTCTTTTTCCCTGTAAGTCGGTGTAATGATGAGCACGGAATTATAGGATTGCGGATTTAATTTGCGCATAATGATAGCTTCTTTTTGCGAGATTCGCTCTTGTGTGATGTTTTAAAAATCCTTTATACCAAACCATAAGTAGTAAGGAAAGAAGGAATTACGATCTCAAGTAGTATCCTGTCTTATTGAAGTTGTTTGAAGTCCCGCATCAGATTGGGTCACATGTCTCAATGCCTCC
>JAFDAE010000191.1 GCA_019314005.1 Deltaproteobacteria bacterium
GGATTGACGCCGAGCTTTATCAACCAGGGCTAAAGGTGAGCTATAAAAAGATTTGTGCATCGGGTTTTGAAATCAAACCATTGAGAAGACTCTGTACCATACGGAGTGGAACCACACCCCCAGATCGCGATGATGAATTAAAAAGCGGGCCAATTTTATTTAAAACGACAGACGTTAGAAATGGAATAATTCCACCTAACGGTAACTACTATCGTATTTCAAACTACATTCACCAGAAGATGTTTAAAACCAAACTCCAGCAGCAAGATGTGCTAATGAATATCGTTGGAGCCACCCTTGAGGTTATTGGACGAACCGCTTTTATTGCTAATCTTCCAGAGGAAGCAAACATTACTCAGGCAATGGTATTTTTGCGGCGTAACACGCCCGAGATTTCGGCTGGATATTTGTTCGCATACCTCAACACCATTTTTGCTAAGGACCAGGTCAAACGATTTGCTCGCCCAACCGGGCAATATAATCTAAACCTCCATGAGGTAGGGCAAATTCAAATTGCGGTGCCCCCCAAGTCGAATCAGCTTGAAATTGATGATTTAGTTATATCTGCCGCACACCTGCAAGAAATCTCGGAAAAATGCTATTTAAAGGCCAACCACCTTCTCGAGTCCGAGCTCGGTCTGAACAAGCTGAAATTCAAAAAGCCGGTGGGCTACACGGCGCGGTTCAGCGAGCTGGAGCAGTCACAGCGTACGGACGCACAGCATTACGAACCGAGATTTGAGCAGCTTAAAAAACACCTGGCGGGCTTTGCTTCAAAACGCGTCCGGGATATTCGCACCTACAATCGACGAGGTGTCCAGCCAATCTACGTTAAAAATGGCCCTATTGACGTTGTCAACAGTCAGCACATAGGCCCAAAACATATCGACTATGACGATCTGGAAAAGACAAGTGAAACTGTTTTCGCTGCAGCACCTGAGGGGCATATTCGAAAGAATGATCTGCTTATCTACACGACCGGTGCCTATATCGGCCGAACAAATGTTTACCTCAGCAACCAGCCAACCTTAGCAAGCAATCATGTTAACATCCTGCGTTTAAATTCAGACATCGACACCGCCTACATATCCCTCGTTTTTCAGTCGGCGATCGGACAGTTCCAAACTCAAAAGCATGCACGCGGAAGTGCACAGGCAGAGTTGTACCCAGCTGATATCGACCGGTTTGTCGTTCCCTTATTGGAACCGAAAAAACAGACCGTCATCGGCGACTTGGTGAGAAACAGCCTAAAAAAGCTTCGGGGATCCAAGCGATTGCTCGAACAAGCCAAATCCCGTGTCGAACAACTCATCGAGGAGGCCGTCCAAAAATGAGTAAAAAGAAAGTTGTTACCGGCGATCAGGCCCTCCCAGCCAAGAGTGAATTTTTGCTTTACCAGACCGAAGACGGTCAGACGCGTATTGAAGTTCGTCTCCAAGAGGAAACCGTCTGGTTGAATCAATCCGCAATGACCGAACTGTTCCAATCCACAAAACAGAACATCAGCCTGCACCTGAGAAATATTTTTAGTGAAGGGGAGTTAGAGGAAAACCGAGTTGTCAAGGAATACTTGACAACTGCCGCAGACGGCAAGAATTACCGCACAAAGTTTTACAACCTGGAAGCCATAATCTCCGTTGGCTATCGCGTGCGATCCCCCCGGGGTACCCAGTTCCGCCGATGGGCTACAGAACGCCTGAATGAATATTTGGTCAAGGGTTTCACTATGGACGATGAGCGGCTCAAGGCGGTGCGCAACATCGGGTCCGACTACTTTGACGAACTACTAGAGCGGATTCGGGACATTCGCTCCAGTGAAAAACGCTTTTACCAGAAGATCCGGGATATCTACAAGCTGGCGGCTGATTACGACTCCAAGGCTGGGGAAACACTAGAGTTTTTCAGCATCGTGCAAAACAAGCTGCATTTTGCGATTTCCGGCAAGACCGCCGCCGAGTTGATTGTCGAACATGCCGACGCTGCTCAACCCAACATGGGTTTGACATCCTGGAAAGGCGCCAAGGTCCGCAAGGGTGATGTCACTATTGCCAAAAATTATCTGAACACCGCTGAAATCGAAGGCCTCAACCGGATTGTCACCATGTATTTGGATTATGCGGAAGATCAGGCTAAGCGGCATCAGCAGATCTTCATGCGTGACTGGCGAAAAAAGTTGGATTCTTTCCTGCAGTTCAACGAGAGGGACATTCTGACCAGTGCCGGAAAAGTAAGCAAGGCGGTGGCGGATCAACTGGCCCTTGAGCAATACGAAATTTTTCATGAACACAGGCTGACCGCGGATGCAGAAGAAGAATCCCTTGCTGATGACGCCGAATTAAAGCGTTACTTGGAGAAGAAAAAATGAACCTATCCAGTGATGACAAGCGGCTCCTTGAAGAGCTTTGCGGGCAGCACGGAGTGAGCCATCAAAAGGTGCTGAAACTTCTTGAAACGGTTTACGAATACGAATTCAAGGACCGGCGGACCGGTGTCTATGATGCGCTGCGGGAGATTCTTAAGTACAAGTCGTTACTTGAAAAGGAGTAACTGTTATGAACGCTGACATTGATATTGAGTGCTTTGTGAAAGATCCAGGATTTCTGATCAAAGTATGCAGAGAGACTATCGAACGGATTTGTAACACTCCTGAAGATCCCAACATTGGCGAGCAGGAAGCGCAGCTGCGGGAAATTGCCAAAGCGATAGATAAGTTAGAGAAGATACAAGTGCCTATTCCTGACGCCCTGCGTGCCGAAAAAACCAAACTGGCAGTGGCACTCGGGCATAAAGCCTGTGGCATTCCAGCACTTCCTTTCCTGATTGATGAGTTTGAAAATATTCTAAAAGATCTCAAGAAGCGTTTAAATGACGGCGTACACGCGAGGAAGATGGGGACAGGACATAAAACAAAACGATCACGCTCTCCCAAAACCGATAAGCAGACTCTTCGAGAAAACATTGTACGAGCTTTAAGGAAGCTGGGAGGGGGGGGCAGAGTGCCTGAGGTGATCGAGGAAATGGGTCGTCAACTGGAAGGCAAATTGCTGCCCGGAGACATGGAGTGGCGAGAAAGCACAGCCGAATATGCCTGGCAGAACAACGCCAAGTGGGAGCGCTATAGGATGGCACAGGACGGAACATTGCGAAGCAATTCCCCACGTGGATACTGGGAACTTGGTGAGGGCCACCGATGAAATTCCGTAAACTGATTATCGAAAACTACAAATCATTCCAGTTCGCAACGGATATCCCTTTCCCCGTCGGAGAAGACGGCCGGAGCATTTTCCTCATCGGAGGCATGAACGGCGCGGGTAAAACCTCTATTATGGAGGCGATAAATTTTTGCCTCTACGGGACCAAAGCGGACAATATATACCGTAATATTAACCGCCGCGAGAAAGCGAAGGGGAACGCCAACGTCTCTTTTGAACTGGTCATGGAGATGGATGACTTTTCGGAACTGGTGGTGAAGCGCACCTGGAGTGCCGGCACAGTAGTGGATCCAAAACCTCGAGACATGACGGAACGATTGGTAGTTGTTCGGGATGGGAAACGCGTTTCGGTTCAGAATCAGGAGATTTGGCAGGACTTTATCCGCTCAATGATTCCCCCGGGCATCACCCAGTTCTTCTTTTTCGACGGCGAGAAAATCCAAGCCATCGCCGCAGACGATCATTCGGAGGTTCGGCTCAAATCCTCTCTGGAGGCGGCCCTCGGCATTCAATATATCAACCGCCTCGCCAGCGACATCCTTTATATCAAGCAGGAAGAACGCAAAGGATTTGTCGAAATCTCCGACGAAGACCTGCAGTTCAAGGAGAGTGAACTCAAAAAGGAACGAAGCAAGCTATCTCGCAAGATCCAGGATCGGGATGGTATCCGCGAAGAATTGGCTGATTTCAAAACACAGATGGAAGAGGCAAAGGAACGGTTTGCAGCGGCCTTTAATGCGGCGCCTGAGTCGCGAGAAGCGATGCGTGAACAAGAAAAAAAACGACTTCAGACCTCCACGAGGCTTACTCAGGTTGAGAGTGAAATCCGCGCCCTCTGCGACAAGGCGCTGCCATTCGCGCTTACAGGGAGGATGTTCGATGGCATCCGACGACAAATCGAGGCAGAACGGGAATCGGCCACCGGTGAAGCGATCAAAGAACATGCGTCCAGTTTGGCCAAGCGCATTGTGCGGGTCGTGGAGGAACCTGAGCCGATCTATCGGGAAAAGCTATCCTTCGAAAAAATGGCGGAACTCGAAAAGCGCATCTTCCGCTTACTCAAGGAAGGTGATGCAAAGGGGGCTATAGCCAAAGTTCTGGACCTGTCCGATCGAGATGCGGCCAGGGTTCTGAACAAAATGGAGGTTCTGGAAACCAGTGACGTGTTTCTTCTAAAACCTCTCCTAGAGGAAAAGCGCGAACTGATATCTAGCATCCGGCAGCTTGAAGGATTGGGCAAGTCCGGCACTATGACGGAATCGGAACGAGAATTATTTGATCAACTACAGGCCGAGATTGAGGGCTGCTCTACTCAGATTGGCCGTAAGACAGAGCAGTTACGCTTGCTGGAAGAGGAAATCATAGCCTTAGAAAAACGTATCAGTGAAATCGAGGTAGAAATCGAAAAGCTCTACGAGAAACATCATATTTCAAAAGAGCGGGCTGATTTTATCCAGGAGTGCGACACTATTGCCAGCGTCCTCAATCAATTCATTGTCCGCTTGCGAAAAAACAAAGTTTATCTTCTGCAGGAGAAATCCTTCGATATGTATCGCCTT
>JAFDAE010000018.1 GCA_019314005.1 Deltaproteobacteria bacterium
AACGGTTCAGATTGAGGCCGAGGAAAGGACGTGCGCAAAATGTGGCAAAGCTATGCAGGTAAAGCGAGGCAGGTTTGGATTATTTTGGGCATGCACCGGTTATCCTCAGTGCCATCATACCGAACCGTACGAAGAAAAAGATAGTTCGGATATGGATTTTCCGGTGTGCAACAATGGGAAGGTACAGATCAGTCGTACGAAAATCGGAAAAAATTTCTTTGTATGCTCGGACAAGGAATGTGAATTCGTCGCATGGTCGCAGCCCCACGCTATGCCGTGTCCGGTATGCGGTCATCCTTTCTTGGTAGAAAAGAAAAACGCAAGAGGAGAAGTCTCTCTGAAGTGTCCCAAATCAGGGTGCAAACATCAGCAGTCCCCGCCAAAAGAAGTGGCACAAGAAATCGCAAAAAGAGAAGGCTCTAAAGCAGGCACAACAAAAAAGAGACCCAAAGCCAGCACAAAGAAAAAAGGCGTTAGCACTCAATCTAAGAAAAAGAAAACCAAACGGTCATCGAAAAAATAAGACCTTTGAAAAATGCGACATCAAAACCTCGCTATACTTTCGGCAAAAGTCGAATCCCGTAGTACTCTTTTGGCAAACTTTAGGTATTTTGTCACGATCGATCTAATAGCAAGCTGCAATGCGTAAGGTTTGAGAGGCTTCTCTAATAAAGAGGTAATATCCGAAGCCACACACATGTTTACCACATCATCACTGGCATTTCCGGTAATGATGATCGTGTCTTCATGAGCCATGGGATATTTGTCCGCAATGGTATCAAGAAAAAAGAAGCCACTTTTTCCGCCCAGAAACACATCTAATACGAAAATAGCAACTTCGGAGTCACGATTTCGACAATATATTGTCGCCTCATCGGGATCTGTAAACGCAAAAACATCACCCCACGTATAGAACCTTTTGACAATCTCTGAAACCACCTCGCATATTGCTGGATCGTCATCTACGATAATAACGTCCAACCCGTCGGCCATACTTGACCATTTGTCATCAATTCCCGAAAATATTTCGGATGACTATACCACATACCGACGGCTCTATGCAAGGCAGATTCTAATGCCTCGTTATTAAAGTCATTAAACACATAACCGTTGCGCTCTTGATACGGTTTCCAGGCATAATCCGCGTCACAAACAGTACTTGCCAATCCGCCGGTGTTACGGACGATGGGAACTGTTCCATACTTCATGGCGATCATCTGCGTAAGACCACACGGCTCAAAAGCGCTCGGGATAACAATCATGTCTGCGCCTGCGTAAATCATATGGGCCAACTCTTCGTTGTATCCGATTTCAAGGTGGCAATCCGGATTATCATTCAAAAGATGTTTTAGCCCCCAGAATTCATTATTGATATCTCGATCAGGACTCGCACCCAACAAGACAACCTGGCATCCGTTTGCCAAGGAGTCAAAGATAGCATGTCGTATTAATTCAACCCCTTTTTGATGATCTAAGCGAGTTATAACAGAAACGATCGGTTTAAAGCCATCTCCAAGAAAAAACCTATGACGGAGGGCCTCTTTATTTTTATACTTATCATCTATGGTATCGATCGAATACCGGCATGCGATATGTGGATCGATTGCAGGATTCCAAACATTATAATCAACACCGTTCAAAACCCCTCCAAATTTCTGACCATGTACGTAAAGGGTATGTTGAAGTCCGCAGCCAAGGTCCGAATACTTTATTTCGTCTGCATACTTGGGAGAAACGGTCGTAACGAAGTTGGAATAGACAATGCCGCCTTTCATGAGGTTTATGGCGCTGGGATTGAAGTTATCTTGAAGTCTGTCCTGGTTCATATAGTGTCCGGGATTGAGGCCGACCTGCCGAAGAATCTGTTCACCGTTTACACCCTGGTGTTTTAAATTGTGCAGAGTATAGCAGACTCTGGGGTGAGTCATCCCAAAATTCTTGTATGTCTCAAAGAGTAGTACCGGGACCAACCCTGTCTGCCAATCATGGCAGTGAATAATCTCTGGATGTTTGTTGGACTTCAGCATGAACTCCAGGGCCGCTTTACAAAAAAACGCAAATCGCTCCGTATCATCATGATTCCCGTAGAATAGGCCCCGGTTGAAGAAGTTTTTATGAGAATGGTCCTCAATAAAAAAGCATTTCAGGCCATCCACAAAGCCGAAATATACGTCGCAGTGAAACCATTGGTCATGGTAGGGAACCCAGAGATCAGCATATGTCTTCTGTAATCCCCAAATTTGATCATACCGCATGCAATCATACTTGGGGAGGATAATCTCCACATCATTTCCCCGCACTTGGAGTTCACGGGAGAGCCCCTGAACAACATCTCCCAGGCCTCCAACCTTTGCAACCGGCGCACACTCGGGCGTGATCATTGTGATATACATTTTGTTCGTTCTTTCATGTTGAAGTTAGAAGACAGAAGTCAGAAGTCAGAAGACAGAGAACAGAATTGTTTTGAAAGATGAACGTCCAACATATTAAAAGATGAACGTCCAACATCGAACATCGAACGTCGAACGTCGAATAATGATGTCGCTCCGCTCCTCTTTTTCAGTCTGTTTCTTCATCTTTTCCCATTCAACATTCGATGTTGGACGTTCGATGTTCGATGTTCATTAGTCCATCCTGTGCAAAAATAACTTAGCGCTTATGACCTCTGCCCCCCGGCCCCTAAAAATCACGCTCCAATACATCCACCCCCCGTCTACAAATCTCACGGGCATAATCCGTCCATATTCCCTGCCCCCAATATCTGAAACAGCTTGTTTGAGACAAAAGGAGATACAAAAGCGCGTTTCGATAGTTGTGACTATTCTTATCCACATCACGATTATCTAATTTCTCATGAAAGAGGGCGCTCAGCTTATTTATGGGGTCCAATACATTCTCATATCCTCGAACCCAACTCAGATTGTTGGTCCATGAACCCCCCTCCATGTGGAACCGATCATCTGCTGTTTCCGCTTCTTTTATTGCCTTTTCTACCACACCCTCGGAAAAAGTTGTAACCTTATCCCAGATCCGATGCTGTCCCCATGGATAGATAGGGATATAATCCTCTTCAGAAAATCCAGCGCTTTCAATCAGTTCCAAAAATTCGGTTCCGTTCAGGGCAACAGTACCTTCTTTGCCAATCTGGTAAAAAGCGTTTTTATAACCGTCGGGGAACTCATTCATCATTACCCCCCCATTTTCACCGTCACCTATCTGAAGCACATATGGGGGTATACGCCTTTCTTGTAGTGTCATTGAATGAAGAGATAATGCCTCATAATATGGCTGCATCTGAGCCACCAGTTTTGTATCCGACCCTTGTGTTTTAATGAGAGCGGTTATAGAAACCTCCTCTCCTTTTGAATTGCGGGCAATTAATTTATGGGGGAGATGCTGCCTGGAAAGCCCGTCCCCGTTTAAGTTCTCCACTGAATGCTCCTGTATCAAGATCCATTTATACCCGCACTCTTTTAATGCCTTTACATACTCGTAACAGACATCAGGATGGTTCGGAAGATTCATCTCAGGGGGGGAAAAGCCTTTTACTCTACTTAGCGCTTCAAGGCCGAAAATAGAAGCAAAATTGTGCTGCCAAGCCTTGATATGTAGTATAATATCCGGCACAGGAGTGGATGCCACCACTGCGTGACTCCACATGGTTCCCAGCCATTCAACGTGGCGGTTATAATAAGGATCGCAGGTGATTTTTTTCAGATTATCAAGAATATCCCCCCTTTCCATCTGACGCAGGCCCCAGAGAAGATTTCCCGAATAGTCGAGCATAACTCGCGGACGCTTTCCCTTTTCAACCAACTCCGGTATAAAATCCCCCATCCGGCTGTAACACCAGGCAAATACCGGGGCATTATGATTGTCTCCAATATCGGGGTGTTGCATCATATAATCGAGATGACCGGTTAAACCTGCAGTGGCGAGATCGTCTCCACCGGCAGGAATAGTCGGTTGGTGCATATGCAAAGCTATCCCAAAGGCGGAATTAACCTTATCTAAGGAGATATCGGTAGCCTGAAGAAAAACGGGTTCAGACTTTCCGGTCGCATGGTCTATCTCCTCTTCGTGCCCGCAAATATTAGGCAACCCATTAATAATCTCTTTCATATCACTCTATAACCTCTCTTGCCTCCCCAAGTATTCTCGGGCCGGTTCTTCATTCGTCAATCGTCAATCTTCAATCGTCACTTACTTAACCACTCAACCAAAGTGCTTATAATCTATGGTCTCCGGAAAAATATTGTCCATTATCTCAAGCGCGCGCAGCTTGCGCGAGTCGATGTTCCCCTGGTAGAGCGCCTCTTCCAAGTAGTAGAATCTCGCCAATTGATCTTTTACCCGTCGATAGGCATAATCGACAGTGGTTCCGGTCTTCATAATAAAGGCCCAATCCGAGCTTTGGGCGAGAAGCAAGGATCGAGCAGCCTGATTGAGGGCTCTTTGCGCTAAAGAATCAGGCGGTCTGTCTTTGAAACGGTTCACTAACTGCTTCATCCTTCGCGCGGTCTGATGAATGTGAGGATAAATCCAATCATTCTCCTCATTGAGCCAAAATTCATAATAGCCGTTCATTCCCCACGTAGATGGCGCAGGAGTAGCTGTCTCCTCGGGTGGATACTGTTCGAGGTATTCCGAAGGTGTGATCATGCATAATGTATCTTGTTCGGAATAGATCTTTCGGATCAGGGCATCGAGCCAGAGCGGCCCCTCGAACCACCAGTGTCCAAAGAGTTCGGCATCATATGGGGCCGTTACAATGGGGGGCTTGTCCATGTCCATTGCGTGAGACTTAATTTGTTTGATCCGACAGGAAAGAAAATCATGAGCGTGTATATCGGCTTTATAGGCGGCCGCCTCCGGGTTATACGGTTTCTTATGATCCGTATTCCCGGTAATACGGTAATATTTCATTCCCGTGTTCACACGGATGCGCCCATCATGTATATACGGCTTGATATAATTAAAATCGAGATCAAATCCTCTGTCACGATAAAATTCTCTGTAATCAGTATCCCCGGGATAGCCTTCCGTACTACTCCAGACCTGGCGGGAAGATTCCTCATCCCGGCCAAAGGCCGCTATTCCTGATGGGCAGGCTATAGGCGCCAAGGTCCCGTATTTCAAGGGCTGGTCAGCATTTGTTATGCCGTGTGTTTCAGTAAAGAAAAATCTAAACCCTGCATCATACAAAAGTGCATCAAGCCCAGGATAATAACCGCACTCAGGAAGCCAAATGCCGGCGGGAGGTTTGCCAAAAAGGCGATCAAAATGTTCTATAGCTGTAAAAATCTGACCTCTGACAGCGGCCGGCACTACCTTAAGAAGCGGTATCAGGGCATGAGTTGCACTGGTGGTTATTATCTCCAGGACTCCCTGATTTTGGAACTTTTTAAAGGCTGAAAGGAGTCGACCATCGTACCGGTCAGAAAAGATAGTCAGCGACCTTGAAAACATCTGATGATAATAGATGGCCAGCGAATGAAAGTTTGTGTCGTTGCGGGTTCTGTCGATCTCCTTTTCCGAGAGCGCTATAAGTTTTTTTAAATGTCGAACATAGCGTTCTTGCAGTAAGGAGTCCTCCATCATACATAACAGTGGTGGTGAGAGGGAAATAGTAAGACGAAATTTGATATTATCAAGTACAAGAAAATCAATGACCTAGATGAGAGGAACCTAAGATTCAAAGAGGACCTCAAAGAACCAATCTTCTTCTAAAAAATTTTCATATTCCGGATGCCGCACATACGGAAGATGGGCATGCAGCACAAGGCAAAGAAAACCTTTCGCCGTATTTTTGTCATTTGTCATTTGACATTTGTCATTTGTCATTTACTTGACCATTCAACCATTTGAGCTTGTTGTAAAATGTAGTGCGGCCCTTTAGGGCTGCCATATATTCCGCAAGGCTAAAGCCATGCACTACGAAATACGCCTTAGCAGTATTCTTTCAAGGAGTTAACTCAACTGAGTTTCTTGGCTATCCATCATGTTTGATTTTTAAAAGAGATACAATATCTTCTTTATCTTTAATCGAAATACGATGATTGAATGAGCCGTCCGGTCTAATCGTTACTTTTTCGCCTGCTATGGTGGGCCGTGTTCCAGGTTTTACCCGTCCAAAGACACGAATTTCAACATTAACCTCGAGTTCCTCTGAACTCTCGCCGCCGGTATAAAAAACTCCCACAGGTTGAGCGCTGAAGTTGACTGTATCGGACCTTTCTTTGCTCTCCAGGGGAGAAACAGACAAAGGCACGGACGAGTCCGTTTCATCCGAATTAGTCAGAGAAGCATCTAACAGATCATCAGAAGTTACTTCTGCCGTGGTCTTGGCCTCTTGGCGCTCTGGTGGTGCGATATTCTCCTTATTATCATTCATTGATCCTCTATGAATTTTATAGTCCGGAGGGGAAACAACCTCATTCGATTTTGCCAGTACAAAAAAATCGCCATCAGGCCTCAGCAGCCCGATCTCGGCAAAATACGGCGTCTGAGGCATGACATTGACATATATGCTGCTTTGCATTCCCTGGATTTCAGAATCAAAAAAGCCGTTGCCGGAATGCTGTGAGTTTGTAAGTGTAGTGTGAACCCGCAAGGTCAACGAGCCTTCCGGTGCGTCATCTCTCAGGCTGTCAAGTATGCTTTCAATTCTCGAGGGCTCGATATTCCAGTATGCATGAATCGTATAGGGGTCAACCTCCATCAAAGTTATTAGAGTATCTGATATAGGCCTTGGAAAATATGAGGACACTTCTTCTGAAACAGCGATTAGTTCAGCATCGGCAAGGGTAGATTGGAGTTCGCTTTTATCTGGATTGTCCATAGAGTTACCTTCATGATCTCACACAAAGAGACCTTTGCAAATTTTTCAAAGATCTCGAGACGTCTTGAATAGAGCATCATCCTTGATGGCGTCGTAAAAAGTCCAATCTACTGCGTTGTAGTAGTTTTTCAGGCATTCGACATACCATATGTATGCCTTCATACCTGAAAAACTATTACGCCTTGTGTATTGACCTTTTTTACTTAGCCATCCTTTATCAAACTCAAGACTTTTTACGAAGTCATCATCCTTGACAGACAAAGAAAGACTAACGTATAATTTACCTTAATTTTGTTTATGATGTCAATTTCTTTTACGTGTTACAAACCTTGATGACTTCCTAAAAAGTCATCAAGGTTACAATCACCAAAGGTGCAAATCGTGACATATACTCTTGCTGACAAAGAAATTGAAAAAATCGTGCAATCGAGACAACACGATCCTTTTTCAGTACTGGGGCCTCATATCGTAAGCATTGGCAAACAAAAATCATTTGTTATACGGGCATTGCTCCCTAACGTCAGCGAGGCTTACATCGTAAAGGCCGGTTCGAAACGTAAGTATCCGATGGGTCAAATAGGTTCGACCGATCTTTTTGAGGCAATCTTCCCCGGTCAGACAACTCCCTTTAAGTATCAATTTTATGTAGTTAAAAATGGAAAAAAATCTAAGTTTCGTGATCCATATTCATTCCCTCCTGATATTATATCCGATTATGACCTATACCTGTTTGGTCAGGGGACCCATTACAGGATCTTTGATAAATTAGGTTCCCATGTGATGAGGATAGACCGCGTATCAGGTGTTCACTTTGCAGTGTGGGCCCCTAACGCGGCTCGTGTAAGCGTAGTGGGCGACTTCAATGAATGGGATGGACGATGCCACCAGATGAAGTCGCTCGGCAACTCCGGCATCTGGGCGCTATTCATTCCAAATAGTGCTGAAGGAGACCTTTATAAATATGAAATAAGAGCCCAAAATGGCGATGTTTTTTTAAAGGCTGATCCCTATGCCTTCTATTCTGAAATTCGGCCCAATACGTCAACTGTTGTCTACGACATAGATAAAAAATATCGATGGAATGACAAGAAGTGGATTAAAAAGAAGACGGCTCAGGCGAGTATATGGGAAAGGCCTGTTGCTATCTACGAAGTACATCTGGGTTCATGGATGCGGGTATATGCCGAAGACAACAGGTTCCTTACATATACCGAATTGGTCGACAAACTGATCCCGTACGTAAAGGATATGGGCTATACTCATATTGAATTACTACCCATAACATCACATCCTTATGATCCTTCCTGGGGGTATCAGGTCTCCGGCTATTATTCGCCCACTGCCCGTTACGGCAGGCCGGAAGAACTTATGAAATTTGTTGACGTCTGCCACCAAAACGATATTGGGGTCATTCTTGATTGGGTGCCGTCCCATTTTCCCAAAGATGCACATGCTCTTGCGTGGTTTGACGGGACCTGCCTCTATGAACATGCCGATCCGAGACAGGGGGAACACAAGGAGTGGGGGACTCTCGTATTCAACTATGGGAAAAACGAAACAAAAAACTTTTTGATCGCCAATGCGCTCTTCTGGATGGAAAAATATCATCTTGACGGATTCCGTGTGGATGCTGTGGCTTCAATGTTATATCTCGATTATTCCAGAAAAGACGGGGAATGGATTCCAAACAAGTACGGCGGCAATGAAAATCTTGAAGCCATCGATTTCATAAAACACCTTAACACCGTGATATATGAAAAATTCCCAGAAGCGATGATGATTGCCGAAGAATCGACCGCATGGCCTGCCGTGTCAAAACCAACACATCTCGGGGGGCTTGGATTCGGTTTCAAGTGGAATATGGGCTGGATGCATGATGTGTTGGCCTATATGGAAAACAACCCTATCCATAGAAGATACCATCACCACAACCTTACCTTTGGTCTTCTGTACGCGTTTCATGAAAATTTCATTTTACCTCTTTCTCATGATGAAGTAGTACATGGAAAACTCTCTCTCTTGGATAAAATGCCGGGAGATCATTGGCAAAAGTTCGCAAATTTAAGACTGCTTTTGGCTTTCATGTACGGACATCCAGGGAAAAAACTTCTTTTCATGGGAGGAGAATTCGGACAATGGAACGAATGGAATTATGCCCAAAGTCTTGACTGGCATCTTCTGAATTATGAATCACATAAGCGGCTGCAGAGATACGTCAAGGACCTGAACCATCTCTACCGTTCTGAGCCGCCCCTGTATGAAATAGACTTTGAACATACCGGGTTCGATTGGATTGATTCAAACGATGCGGACAACAGTGTGCTCATCTTTATGAGAAAGGGAAAAGAGTCTCTAAAGCCCCAAAACTACATTGTTTTCGCGTTAAACTTTACTCCCGTGCCACGTGACAACTATCGCATAGGAGTCCCCTTCCCAGGATTTTACAAAGAACTCATTAACTCAGACGCCGATATTTACGGAGGGAGCAACCGGATACTCCCAGGAGGCGGCGCTAACGCCGAGAATATTCCATGGCACTCCCATCAATACTCTGTATCCATTTCCCTACCCCCACTGGGAGCGGTAATACTCAAGCCAAGCTCAGATGAGAGTTGATTTAGTCACATTAGCCTACCAAAAGACTAAACTGTTTTACCACGGTGCCGAATAGTTATTTGCGACACCAAGTTACTAAACAAAACTGAAAGGAAACCTATGATACCCCCGAGAAAAATGCTTATTTACAATCAGTTTCCCCTGTTGGCCGGACCCTTCCCCACATGGACGCCTCATCTGGAGAGAGCCGCCAACATGGGATTTAACTGGGTGTTTGTAAACCCGATTCAGTACCCTGGATTTTCTGGAAGTCTCTATTCAGTGAAGGATTTTTGCCGGTTCAACCCTCTTGTGATCGATCAAACAAGCAACAAGAGCCCGGGGGCGCAGGCAAAAGAGATGATTTCAACTGCAAAAAAGTTGGGCCTCAACATGATGATCGATTTGGTCATTAACCACTGCGCTGTGGACTCTGAACTCCTCAAACACCATCGGGAATGGTTCAAGTGGGAGGACAACGGTGACGTAGTTCACCCGTCATGTAACGAAAATGGCAAGACCGTGGTCTGGGGAGATCTTGCAAAATTCAACCACGAGCATACATCGGATCCGGAAGGGCTCTTCAACTTCTTTTTCAATACAATAAAATTCCTGATGAGGCTTGGTTTTAGGGGCTTTCGGTGCGATGCCGCTTACCAGATCCCCGGACACCTATGGAAGAGACTTATACACGAAACCAAGAAGCTCCACCCTGAAACGCTTTTTTTCGCTGAAACCCTTGGCTGCACCGTGGACGAAACAATGGAAACAGCGCGATCCGGATTTGACTATATCTTCAACAGTTCCAAATGGTGGGATCTTAAGTCGCGCTGGTGCATAGAACAGTATGCCATGACGCGAAACATCGCCCCTTCTGTCAGCTTTCCGGAAACTCACGATACCTTGAGACTCTGCGAGAAACTGAATGGAAACATAGATGGGCTCAAGCAACGTTACCTTTTTTCCGCCATCTGCTCTGCCGGAGTCATGATGCCCGTTGGTTTTGAATTTGGTTTTAGAAAACGCCTCCATGTGGTTGACACCCGACCGGAAGACTGGGAAAATACCGCTATAGACCTTACTGACTTTATAAAAGAAGTGAATAAGATCAAGAAAACACATACCATCTTTCAGGAAGAGTGTCCTACCGAGATGCTCAACATCGATAATCCGAACGTCCTTGCCCTCTGGAAGGCGTCGCTTTATTCTAAAGACGAAGCGCTTATATTTATAAACCGGGACATCAAGAATAAACAAAGGATTATCGTTGAAAAATTAAGGGACCTTGTCCAGGCAGGGAGGCCCCTTGTTGACGTATCTCCGGAATACCGACTCGACTATATCCCCGAACCTTTTACATACGACCTGCGCCCCGGCCAGGGGATCATTCTGGTAGCACAAAGGAATTCACACTAAGGTTCATTTTGTTCCCGGCATCGGATTATGCTCGGTGTTAATAGTCCCCACGCACGTCAACTGCTCGGATACAGTATCTATGACTTTGCTTAAATATCACCTTATTAGAGATCCTGCCGGCATCTTTTCACATTTGGCATAACAGTTGCGAGTTATAAATATATATATAGAAATTTCCTTTTTGTTAGACAGGATAATCAGGATAAAAAAAAGATAAAAATCTTGTAAATCCTGTCAAAAAAGTCGCGCCGTTGGATAGAATTGTAAAAAGAATCGAAGAACTGGAAAAAAAACAAGGACATGACACTCAAGGAAAAGGTTGAAAAATCGTTAAGCACGGTGACTGATCCGGAGACCAATCTCGATATTATGCGTATGAAGCTTGTCCGGAACCTGTCAGTAGATTCCGACGGGTCGGTCACTCTCACCTTTCACCCATCTTCACCCGTGTGCCCCATGGCATTTAAGCTTGCCTACGAAATCAAAAAAACTATAGAAAAGACTGAGGGAGTAAAAGAGGCAAAATTAAACATTGAAAATTACAACCGCGCAGACGAACTAAAAAAAGTCTTAGACTCTCTTGGCTGATTTGTAACTTGTCGCTTCCGCCCCCTTTTTCTTTTCTAATGCCTTATTTCAAATAATACACAAAAAGCTCAAGTTCCACAATTCTTTCGACGATATAAGGTTAGGAGGCAAGTAAAAATAAGTTGTACGGATTGCGCCGAAATTTTGTTTGTTTTCAAGGCGCGTCAAGGCGCCCATAACGAGTTATGTAAGCCTTGACGCAACACAGAAAACAAGCAAAAGGACAAGCAAGATGTGTAAGTTATTTTTACTTGACGACTTAGTACGGGACAAATATATACAAATTCCTCTGACGGAGTCTATTCAAAGTGAAAGGAGAAAGGAATGCAAGAATGTGAACTGTTAGCCAAATGCGGTTTTTTCAAAAAGTATCAGGAGACCAAAAATCTTGCTTGCAAGGGATTCATCAACAAGTATTGCAAGGGACCTGATATGGATGAATGCAAGAGGAAGGCGTACCGAAAAAAACATGATGCACCTCCTGCTGACGACATGATGCCAAACGGAATGATGGTGGCTAATTAACCCCACATCCATGTAGCGCTTTCAAAATTGATGGCGTCGTAAAAAGTCCAATCTACTGCGTTGTAGTGGTTTTTCAGGCACTCGACATACCATATGTATGCCTTCGCACCTGAAAAACCACTACGCCTTGTATATTGACCTTTTTACTTAGCCATCCTTTATCGTTTTTTACAAAACCGCCAACCTGTTCATCCTGTCAAAAAATAGCCGGCTTCACCGCGTTACCCGGACGACTTCTTCCAGGGTTGTGATCCCTTCCAACACCTTTTGTATACCGTCGCGGCCCAGTGTACTCATACCCTGCTTAACAGCTTCTTTCTTGATCTGTCCGGCATCCGAGGTCTTTAAAATCAAATTCCTTACATCGTCGTTCATAAGCATCACTTCAAAAATGCCGGTACGCCCCTTGTAGCCGGTGTTCAAGCAGGAGTCACACCCTCGCCCACGGTAGATTGTCTTCCCCTGAAGCATCTCCCAGCCGTCTATATCCATAGACTGCAAAGATTCTTCATCCAGAATATAAGCCTCTTTGCATTCTTTGCAAATAACCCTTACAAGACGTTGTGCCAGTATAGCTATGGCCGAAGAGGTCACTAAAAAAGGTTCTATTCCCATATCAATGAGCCGAGTCACAGCGCTTGCCGCGTCGTTGGTGTGTAGAGTGGAAAAGACGAGGTGACCGGTCAGGGATGATTGAACCGCAATCTCTGCCGTCTCAAGGTCACGAATCTCACCTACCAGGATTACGTCCGGGTCCTGGCGAACGATTGAACGAAGTCCTTTGGCAAAGGTAAGATCTATCTTTGGATTCACCTGGATCTGATTTGCCCCGTTAAGCTGGTATTCCACAGGGTCTTCAATGGTCATAATATTGATATCAGGCTTGTTGAGGACATTTAAAGCAGAGTATAGCGTGGTGGTCTTGCCGCTTCCGGTAGGTCCTGTAACCAGTATAATGCCGTGCGGAGTTTGGATAATGCGTCTTAAGATAAGGAGGTTTTCCTTTACCAACCCAATCTCTGCCAAGTCTAAAAGCATAGTGGCCTTGTCAAGAAGGCGGAGTACTACACGTTCTCCAAAGGTGGTCGGAATAGTCGAAACACGAATGTCTATGTTTTTTTCAGCAATTTTGATCTCAATTCTTCCGTCCTGTGGAAGTCGTTTTTCGGCGATATTCAGTTTTGCCATAATCTTGACGCGAGAAATTAGCGTTGATTGAACCCTCTTGGGCAGTGCAAGGGTATTGTACAATACACCATCTATTCTATATCTGACCTTTAGCTCACTTTGATACGGCTCAATATGAATATCACTTGCGCGGGCCTTGACTGCCTGAGCAAGGGTAAGATTGACCAATTTGATTACCGGGGCATCGCTGGTATCGTCCAAGAGATCGGCTGTCTCTTCAATCTCTGAGATGAGCCGGTCACTGTCTTCTTCATCCATGTCCTGAACAAATTGCTCCGCGGAATCCTTGCTTAGATCATACGCACGGTTAATGGCAGACAGGATTTCTGCATTTGATGAAAGGACCGGCTCTATACGATCAACTTCTAAAACAATTCGAAGATCGTCTAAGGGTTGAAATAATAACGGATCATTAAAAGCGACCCTCACCCCATTAGCATCTATAACAGGAACCATGTTATATCGTTTCAGATAGTGAATCGGGATTTGCGTAGCGTAATAAAACCCCTCGGTCTCCGCAGGCAAAGATTGCAGATACGGGATGTCAAACTGAATACTCAACGCCTCCAGCAAATTTTCTTCTGTAATCGCTCCCAATTTGATAAGTATTTCACCCAGACGTCCTCCATCCTCCTTCTGCTGTTTCAGTCCTTCAGAGAGGACATCTTCAGAAAGGCGGCCGGTTTCCTTCAGTATTTCTCCTATTAACTTGTGTGACATAATCGCGTTACTGGTTACTCGTTACTGGTTGCTCGTTACTGGTTGCTCGTTACTCGTTTCTGGTTGCTGGGTAATACTTTTACCTCTTTTATACAGCTTGATGGAGCTTTCCCTTACCGTATCAATCTCTTCTCGCTTCTCTTCATAAATGGCTTTTGCCTCCGAGAAGTTCTCTATGATATGCGGAGTAATGAATATATAAAGATTAGTGTTGGTTTTACGTTCGGTCCAGTATTTGAAGAGCCATCCTATAACCGGGATATCTCCCAAGCATGGCACCCTGTAATCAGTGCCGGTGGTATCCTCTCCAATTAATCCCCCTATGACCACCGTCTGGCCGTCCTTTACAATCACCGTTGTCTCGGCAGACCGTTTAAATGTCCGGGGAGCGTCGGGGACCGCTCCTCCCTCCAGTATCAATTTTGTTAATTCCTGAAAAATATCTAATCGAACAAAGCGTTCCTGATTAATCTGGGGGGTAATCTTCAGATTGACTCCCACATCCTTGTATTCATAACTTGTATAGTCACGGATAGCTTCCGTAGTCTCCTGCCGAGTGATAAACGGGACGTTCTCACCCACCTTGATCTCCGCTTCTTCATTATCTGTGGTAAGAATCTGGGGAGTGGATAAAATATGGACGTCCTCATCCTTTTGATATGCCTGTATTATGGCGCCCACATTCGGGAACACGAGATCTCCTATGGTAATCGATTCGCCCGCAACTCCCAACGAAAGTCCGCTGGGGAATATTCCGGATGCTACTCTGGTAGAGTTAGCAAAATCACTTCCGCTATACGCGCCAAATGCCCCTATGGTCTGCCCGTCCCATGACCCGATATCTTTGAACGCTTCCCACTCTACCCCTATACTGAAGGATTTGTCTACGTTGACCTCCATGATAAGCGCCTCGATGTAAACCATTGCGCGGGGAATATCGAGTTTTTCAATGACGCCCTCAAGGACGGAGTAATCATCTCTGTCCGCGGTAATGACTAACGCGTTGGTTGCTTTATCCGCCACTATATGAACATCTTTGGAAAGAACGGAAGCGGCCTTGCCCTTGACAGCCTGTCTATTACCGGTTGGAAGGCTGGTCAGCACCTTGGCAAGATCCTCTGCGTTCGCATTTTGCAGATAGTAGACCTGAATATCTCCTTTGCCTCTGGGGGTCTCTATATCCAACAACCGTACCAATTCTTTTATCCGCGCGACATCGTCTTCGGCAGCCAGGACAATCAAAACATTAGTCCGTTCATCAGGGACGATCTTCACCGATACACCCCCGGTTACCTTTTTCGCCTTTGCTCTGCCGGCGGCAAAGACCGTATTCAAAGACTTTGCAAGGTTTGACACGTCGGAATGCTGTACAGGGATTACGGTAATCTCCTCCCCCACACCGACCACATCGAGCGCTTTCACTATTTTCAAGATACGTTGAATATTGGAAAGGACATCAGTGACAATCATCGTCATAGTGGGAGGATATGAAATAATGACGCTATTTTTCGATACAAGCGGCGCGAACAGCTTTTTCAACTCCTCCGGGCTGGCATATTCAAGAGGAATCAGTTGGGTCACCACCTTATCCTCAGGGGCAGTCGCCTCTTCCTTCAGGCGGGTCTCTATACTTTTACTTCGGGCATCATGAAGAGGAACGATCTTTATGACTTTCCCGGAAGGCACGGTAGTAAATCCATGGACCTCCAAGACCGATCCAAAGACCTTGTACGCCTCATTCACCGAAATCTTTTTTGGAGAAATAATAGTTACCTTCCCTCTAACCTTGTTATCAATGACAAAATTCTTCCCGGTCAGCTCACTGATAAATTTTATAAAAAGAGCAATATCTACATTATCAAAATCAATGTTTACAAAACGATCACCTATTTTTTCTTCAGAGACGGCCTTTTTCTTGACGATATCTTTCTTCAGAGGCCTAGGTCTTACCTTGGGAGTAGCCGGTTTTGGCGGGGCAACGGTTCTGGGACGGTCTTGACCAACCACGCGCTCTTGGGGAGCAGCAGTCGAAACCCCTTCTTCCCCTGCGACCCTTGCTCCAAACAAATCCGGACTCTTCAGTATTGCAAGAATAAAAATCAAAAAAATCACCACAGAAAATTTTACTGGTGATCTCCTGTTCTCGTTACATTTTTCATTTCT
>JAFDAE010000574.1:0-1354 GCA_019314005.1 Deltaproteobacteria bacterium
TGAAGGATATGGTGTAACGCGAACCTGTCTGACCTTGATACAGCAAATGGATGTCTGGTCGCATTTGATCGATGAATGCGGACCAAAGAGGATTAAAAAGATCGGATTGAGGCAGATTGACATTGAGAACCTCCGGGATTCCTTCAATTCGGAAGGTCAAGGGAAATCTCCGTTTTCCCCTTGACAAAACTTATCATGGATGTCCCCCGAATTCCCCCAAGAATATGTTCTTTAATGGGTTTAATTCGATCCCTATCGAGTGATGAATGGCTAAAAAAAACAGTTGGTTTCATTTCCAAACTCCTGAAAGATAACAATTATTATGGTTACAATTCGATCATATCCGCAATTTTATAGCCTAAGTCTGATACTTCGAAAATCTCCCCCTTGTTACCTCGCTCAACTACTAGATCGGCACTTACAAGTTCCTTGAGAGCCGCTTCCCATTTCGCAACCATCCTTGCACTTTTATCAGGGATGAGATTCTTTCCGTTTGTCTGGATATCGGTTCCTCCTAAGCAACGAACATAAAGTATTGTTCCATGCGTATCCATGCTTGCTTCTTTTAAAAGCACTCTTGCTTCGTCACTCAATGTAGGTATTTGCGTTTTTGATGGATAAATTATTACTTCTGGGGAAGATACTTTATTATTTGAAAAAAAAATATCGTGCTCATTTACTTTGATTTGAAGGTGATGATAAAATTTTTCTTTAAATTCAGAATGATTATCGTATGTTTCATAAATCCCCCTGCTTTTACAGGAAGCCTTAAATACTTTTAGCTTTTCATATTGTTCCGAATCGACACTATCAATGCGAGCAGGTTGTTCAGAAAAATAGAGCATTGTTGGCTTTCCAGCATCAATGTGCTTTTCGATCTCTTCAACTGTGCCGCTCACATATTTCCCAGTTGAGGTGCCAATTCGCGTCCAAAAAACACCGACCAACAAATCGCATTTGTCTAAGATTTGATTATTAATAATCTCCTGGGGGCGTTTGCCCATTTCTGGAGACGAATGAGATTCCCAGCCAACGGGTAGAAGCACGATTTTTCTTGCTCTTGAATGGACGGCATTCCATTCGTATATCATTTCTCTGATAATATTACGTTCAGAAGCCACGTCACCTGGCGAAGCAATCATCACATTGAAAACTTGTGCATCATAACTCATTTAATATCTCTCTTTTGCCATAACGCAGCTAATTAGCCGCGCGGTTTTTCACGTCGGCTGGATTAGCATGGTTCAAGTAAGCCGCTACGCGGCAGATTCAGTCTCTTCAATCATTATTGCTTGATCAAATAACTCATGGTATCTTCATACCGGCTTGCAGGTCGGTATCTTCTACCCGACAA
>JAFDAE010000574.1:1393-3325 GCA_019314005.1 Deltaproteobacteria bacterium
ACAAGGTTAAAAGAAAGAAAGGAAGATACCATGAGCCATTTAATCAAACGTTTTAAGGAAGATCTCCAGTTAGCCGGTTATGCAAAAAGAAGTAATCAATCCTATGTTAGTTCCTGTAGAGCTTCACAATAAATGGATATAGCGTTACAAATAATTCTTACAATGTATTGACATAAAGGTAAAGAATATCGGAATAAATGGGCCTTGGTAGAGAGGCCTTTTTTATTGGTTGCACGGTGAAAGAGGTAAAGAGGAAAAGATGGCGGTGGATGTTAGAGGCAGCCACCGCCAAAAGAAAGTGGGGAATAGTTATCCCCGCAATAGTGAGAGAATGATAATAACAGTATGCGTAAAAATCAAGGAAATAATTGAGAAAGGCGCCGATTATCCATGGCCCAGGCCTGAAGTATGCGTACGTTGTAGAGGGAGCAAGGTATGGGGACATGGGCATGTGTCCGCCTGGTTTGATGGATTTGATGAAGCCCTGGATCTCAGACGCTGGCGTTGTCCCGCATGCGGCTGCGTTATAAGAATGAAGCCCTGTGGATATTTTAAGAATTTTCAGGCATCAATTGCAACCATTCGTTCACGCATATCCCACCGATTAAGAACAGGCAGGTGGCCTCCCGGCCTTTCCCATACCCGCCAAGGGCACTGGTTGCGAGCCCTTATCAAGAACGTTCATGTCTACTTTGGCAATCAATGGAAAGGCAGACTGATAGAGGCCTTCGATCGTCTTCTTGAACAGGGGAAGATTCCGGTGACCAGTTCCATTTAATCCTCGAGAGATTCCATTTCAGAAACAACCTACCGAAGGGTGTCGTTTACCGATGACTGCAGGTGTTGTACAGGGATGGCAAACTCAAGAAGGAGGACTTAAATGGACGAAGAGAAGAAAAAAGAGATTGCCGTCTTCCGATTCGCGGTTATCCATGACCTGGTAAACGGGATATACTTGGATCATGGAGAACAGGAACGGCTTATCAGGGAGAAGTGCGACCGGAAATGGTCCATACCCCATTCCACAAAGACCCGTATCAGCCGCAGTACGATATTGCGATGGGTGAGGCTTTATAAGGCAAGTAACGGGAAACTGGAATCACTCTATCCGGGCAAGCGTTCCGATTGCGGGAAGAGTCGTGCTCTTGATGAAGAGACGGCCCTTTCTCTGATTCGTACAAGAGAGGAGCTTCTTCTCTGATTCGTACAAGAGAAGAGCTTCCGAAGGCCACCGTTGTCCGCCTTGTTGAAGAGATGAAACATCGGGGCATAGTCGCACCGGGAAGAGAGTTGCCTCTCTCCACTGTCTACCGGTTTTTACACTGCCACAACCTCATGAGAAGAGACGGCGGAGCGCCTGAAGACCGTCGCAGGTACGAGTCGGAACTTCCCAACGACATGTGGCAAAGCGACGTAATGCATGGCCCGATGGTAACGGTCGGAGACAGGACGAAGAAGAGCTACCTTATCGCCTTCATCGACGATCATTCCCGCCTGATACCTCATGGTGAATTTTATCTGTCCGAGAGGCTGACATCCTTTCTCGATGCATTTGAGAAGGCCCTTTTGAAACGAGGTCTGCCGAGAAAACTGTATGTGGACAACGGGTCCGCCTTCCGTTCAAAACACCTGGAACATATTACAGCATCCCTGGGCATCGCCCTTATTCATTCAAGGCCTTACAAACCCGAAGGACGCGGGAAAATCGAGCGATTCTTCCGAACGGTACGAGGAGATGTCCTTGCCGGTTTTACCGGCACGACCATGGAAGAGTTGAATGAATCTTTTGATAGGTGGTGTAACGAAACCTATCATCAAAGGAAACATACTTCTACTGGAGAGAGTCCCTTTAAACGTTTTGCCGCCCATATGGAGTGTGTTCGTACCGCGCCGGAAACTCTCAGGGACTACTTCCGCAAGGTGGCCAGACGG
>JAFDAE010000192.1 GCA_019314005.1 Deltaproteobacteria bacterium
ACGATTATCCAGGGCTTTACACAAAAAAAGCGCAGGGAGAGCGTTTAACCACAATACGCATGGAGGAAGAAGAAACAAAGATCACGACCATAACCGGTTCAAGTGATTGCAGGGTATTTACAAGCGGGTACAGGTTTACTCTTTCGGATTATTACCGGGAAGATATGGATAAAAAAGATTACGTATTAACCCACATCGAACATGAAGTGCGTGAAGTCTCGGATTATTACGGGGCTTCTATAGAAAGCATGGGGTCGGAATCACCTTATATCAATCGTTTTAAATGTATTCCATTTGAAGTTCCATATCGCCCATCGCGTGACACTGTAAAACCTGTAGTGCGAGGCACCCAGACCGCTATAGTGGTCGGTCCGGCAGGGGAGGAGATCTATCCCGACGAGTATGGCCGGGTCAAGGTACAGTTTCATTGGGACAGAGAGGGAACAAATGATGAAAACAGCTCGTGCTGGATACGTGTCAGTCAGGTATGGGCAGGGGCAGGCTGGGGGGCAATGCACATACCCCGTATCGGTCAGGAAGTAATTGTAGATTTTCTTGAAGGAGATCCTGACAGACCTATTATAACGGGTCGTGTTTACCACGGCACCAACACGCCGCCCTATTCTCTTCCTGATGAAAAAACAAAAAGCACTATAAAATCAAACACATCTCTGGGAGGCGGCAGTGCCAATGAATTGCTCATGGAGGATCTGAACGGAAAGACTCAGGTCGTTTTATCGAATGCATATGGCCACAAGATTACCGAGGATGAAGAGACCCAGACCCTCACCGTTGAAACGCGCGATCTAAACATGATCCGTATGGATGATAAAAACAAAAATATCTTTATACAAACAACCAAAGCTCATAAGCTCCTTTTTGATGATGAAAACAAGAAAATCGTCGTAAATACAACAGATGGTCATACCATTGAAATGGATGATGAGAATAAGAAAATTTTCACCAAAACCAAAGACGGCCATATTTTCCTGTTTGATGATTTAAACAAAAAGATCGAGATTGTTTCAAAGGATGGTCATTCGGTTGTTTTAGATGACGAAAATGAAAAGATGGGAATGACCAGTAAGCATGGACATGCCATAACAATTGATGATTCGGGAGAGAGCATTACACTGGAAGACAGCAGCGGGGTGCATAGATTTAAGATAGACATCTCAGGGGACACACTTCTTATTTCCACGGACAGCGGCGCCATTGATATTGAAGCCCCCAGCGGAAAGATTTCACTCAAGGCTACAGAGATCGAGATCGACGCATCAACAGATTTGAAATTGAAAGGCGGGATGAATGTGACCTCAGAGGCGGGCGTGGAACACTCAACCAAAGGCACCATGGTTTCGGCAGAGGCATCTGCTACTAATGTAATAAAAGGGGCTTTGGTGCAGATTAACTGAGTTTTTGGTTTTGGATTTCTGGTTCCGAGTTTTTGGAGATTAGCTTTTGGGTGGATCAAATTATTATAGAGACCCGGATGTTTGGAAGAAGGGGGTTTCTTTAGTAAAAAAGCCGTTGTGCTTACAGAGAATTTTCCAAGAGATGAGATGTTTGGTTTGAGAGAATGGGAAAACCAGCAGCCAGATTAGGTGATTCAACTGCCCACGGCGGAGTTATCACGGTGGGTTGCCCGACCGTTCTTATCGGAGGCGCTCCAGCAGCAAGAGTCGGGGATATGCATGTGTGCCCAATGCTAAACCCCGGGACTCCCCCTCCTCCACATGTTGGCGGCCCGATATCTCTTGGAAGCGCCGGGGTCATGATCGGCGGCATGCCTGCGGCAAGAATGGGCGACATGGCAACATGTTCCGGTCCCCCCGATAGCATAGTCATGGGCTGTCCGACTGTTTTGATCGGAGAGACCGGAGGTGGCAGTGGAGGCGGTGGCGGTGGCGCTGCGGCGGCTGCAAATGCAGGTGCACATGCTGCCCTTGTGGGTGAGCCTGGCCCCGAGGCTGAGGGACCACACTGGATAGATATCCAGTTTGTTGATTCTGCGGGGAATCCAGTGACACAGGTGCCATACGAATTCACCGGAGTCGAGGGACAAAAGGAAAAAGGACGGCTGACCGGTGATGCTGCAATAAGGCGGGGAGGTCTGCCTGACGCGGGTGATTATAGTGTTAAGCTTTTTTCGGTCTTTAATGCAAAATGGTCAGAAGAGAGCGCCCGGGTTGGGGATGTGGTTGAGCTTTCTGCGGAAACGGAGGGGTATGAAGATGGGACCAAAGCGGTGTTTCGGATATGGGAAAGGGATATCGACGGCGCTGATGATTTTATTGCGGAGATAGTAACAACTGTTGATGGGAATAAGGTTGGGGCGGAGTGGGCGTACGAGTATCACGAAGATACAGATGAGGTGTCTGAAGAAGATGAAAGGAAGGGTTATTCTGCTCCTGAATATTATTTTATTGTACATGTTGAAGAGTGTAAGGCACGGTCGGGGTTGTTGGAGTTTAAGGATTGGATTGAGATTGAGCTTTTGGATGATGATTATAATCCTGTTCCGGATGAGGATTATATTTTGTATCTGCCCAGCGGGGAGACGCGCAAAGGAAAGCTCGACGGTGACGGCTTTAAGAGAGAAGAAAATGTTCCGCCTGGGCATTGTCGTGTCGAATTCCCGAATCTTTCGGACATTGTGAATCAAGAGTGAGCCAATGACCAATATCTGGGCTTTAGCAGAGGCTCCTATCGGAAAAGTACATTGTATGTTTGGCAATAAATCAAAGAGAGCGGTGGAAAAAACGAAGGTCTAACGAAGGTCTAACGAAGGTCTGCTGAATATACAGTTCTAACCAACAGGTAATATTAAGAATCCTTTACAATGCCAGGATAATACGGTGTACATCTTTTGAATGGCCAGAGGAGGATAGCATCAAGCATAATATTTTGGTCACAATCGATAATAACGCGGGTATGCCAGAACTGGAACGATATGCGGAAATGAAAATAAAGGCCGTGGAAAACGAACTGCAGGGATACCATGAGCTGAAGCGCGGTCTCCGGTAATGTTGAAGACGCAGGTTCCAGCCTACGAACTAGTCTATAAATGGTGTCCTAAGGAAAATAGGGAAGTCTATCAGAGGGTCATTTATGACCCTGTTGATTTACTACCTTCTCAGAAAAATAGATGCAACATATTGTGTGTAATATTTTAATATAGCGCAACATACTGTGTTCTGATTTTCAAAATCGGAGTAAATCAACAGAGTCATTTATGTCCTTGATAATATACAGACTATGTACTTACCGCGATCTTCTCGAAAAAGACATGGAAGACAAAAGGCTCCGAAGTCGACACGATTCTGATGAGCCTTACTATACCTTAAACCGAGAATTAGCTCAGTCCGCCTTGACATAGCAATCTTAATGGTTCATTTTTGGTCAAGTGTTCTTGTTCAGCGCTGTCGTGATCTAGGCGCCAATGGTGTTGCCTCGGCAATTGTAGCGAACCACATTAGCAGCAGTTCGATATGAAGAGAAGAAAATTCGTATATAAGCTAACCTCGGGGGATCATCACACGCTCACTATCGGCAAGAGGTTCATCTGGATCGAAGTCCACAACGTGTTTGGACTTCTGCGGTCTAACCCTTTTAAATTGGAACTTGGAGGTGAAATGATCGAAGGCCAGACCACCGACAAGGGAGTAATTGAAATGGTTGTCCCGAAGGACGCGACTCACGCCACCTTGTATATAGACGATGAGGTGTACGAGCTCGATCTTGTTGATGATCAACCGACGAAGAGCATTGAGTGGTCTCAGGCGCGGCTTAACAACCTCGGCTTTGATTGTGGCTCCATTGACGGGCAATGGGGTCCCCGAAGTCAGGCGGCGATGAAGCTGTTTCAGTTAGAATATGGACTTGGGCCGACTGGCCGTCGAGACAAAGAATCGCTGGATGTCTTAAAGAAGGCACACGATCAAGAGGATGAAGAGGCCGGTAGAGAGGAATATGAGCCAGAAGCGAACGACTCTGACGAAGTTCCCGAAGAACAGACGTCAGATGAAACAATGGAGGATGACGATAACGAATCGGATTACCCAGAGGACGATCCTTCCTATTTTGAGTAAGGGACAGATAGACCATGGCACACCCATCAAAAAAGCCAAAATTCAAGGTCCGTAAGACCTCCTCCAAAGGGAAAGGCAAGCCCAGTAAGGGAACGACGATATCCGTTCCGCCAGCCGAGATTGAGTGCACCTATGAAAGTAATTTTGAAAGCAAGCCACTGTGGGTAATAACCGTGAAAAGAGGTTTAGGTACGTGGGCCAAGGATAAGAAAGGAGAATGGAAGAAAAAAGACTTCCGGAATACCCCCCGAGTGCTGGGTGAGGTTTTGGAACTCGATAGTGCAGAAAAGACGAGCGGCGCCTCAAGAATAAAGTATGTATTGATCAAGCACGGCGGTAACGAGAAATGGATTAACGTAGGCAAGGTCAAGAAAAAACAGAATAACAATTATCGCTTAGACTACGAGTACGCCAGGAAACATGGGGTACAGTACGGCATTAAGGGAACCGCAAAAGTAAAATATGGGAAGAAAACACTTGACTTAAAGCTGCTGGCGGTCACGCACAAGACGCGGCAAAATCAGACAAAGAGCACTCCTTTCACCTTGGTTGGCCGCGGCCGTTACAAAGGCTACCTTCAGGTGAGGGGAAAATACAGGAAAAAGTACAAGGACGACGGCCTCTGGAAGTAA
>JAFDAE010000575.1 GCA_019314005.1 Deltaproteobacteria bacterium
GTCAATGTTCCCGTTTCCCGCTTTCACAGGCACAAATCCAAACATAACACCATCATATATTTTGACCTGAATTCGTATCGGATAAGAAAGACGGAGAGTGAAAAGCTTGAGAATTTTGCCCGGCAACACAAGGGGGAAAATGTTTCCGTGACAGGTTATACGTGCTGGAAGGGTCCCCAAAAATACAATGATATTATTGCCATGAAAAGGGCGCGCTCTGTCGCCGAGTATCTCAAAAAAATGGGAGTTGTTGTCAGGTCTGTTACCGGAAAAGGCAAAAGCCGCTATAAATCCAGAACAAACATAGCACTGAACAGAAGAGTGGTAATTATGTCATGTACAAAAAAATTATTTTAGGTTCGATACTTATCATCTTCGCCCTTGCCGTGTTTGCGGGACTTTTTTGTGAGGATTATGTGCGAAAATATTATCCAGAGTTTACATCCATCAACTTCGCCAGCCTAATCATTATCCTGATCGGATGTCTGTATGCTTTCGTTCGGAGAAATATGATTGTTCCTGTTATATTTGTTATCATTGCGTGCGCTTTGCCGTGGGTCAAATTCTGGATTGTTACTTACTGGAACAGCGTCGATCTGCCCTGGTGAGTTGATATATGAAAGGAGCTCTATGAATAATTTTATTGTTACTGTGGGAGACAAAATTGCGGGATACAACACTGTAACCTGTTACGGTTCTTTAATTGTGCCGTCTGTGGGAGCTGGCAGCATTATCAAAGACTGGTTTGCAAGATTCACCGATTTTTTCGGCGGGAGGTCCAAGTCGTATGAAAAAACATATGAGTCTCTGATTGCAGCCGGTCTTGACTCAATGGTTCAGCAGGCTAAATCTGTCGGCGCAAACGCAATTTTGAATTTACGGATCGAGAGTACGAATATTTCAGGAAAGTCAATCATTGGCATGCTGCTCTATGGGACAGCGGTTAAAATCGAACAGGAAAAATAGATTATGCCAGGTGGTTTAGAAAATACGTCAGGGGGGGAAACCTTATTTGACAGCAGTGATCAGCCTGTTAGGAAAGGCAAATTCCCCAATCTTCTTTCAGCCGTAGCGCAAATACAGCGATACGCGATGATTGAGAGGGAGGGGGGTGAAATACCCGTTGATTTTCTAACTATTGAGGGCCAGTTAAACTTTTTTAATGTCGGCCTTGGATCAGGCTTCGTCCACGGGCTTTTTTTCCTGCTTTCTCAGATGATATCCTACGCACCTATGTATCGCAATACTTCTTCCTTGCGGAAAACAAATCATTTCTCTTTTTTATCAATCTTTCCCCTGTTTTGTATTCAGTTATAGTGTGTGTTTTTCTCAGCCACTGCCATATAGGCAAACTGTCCCGCAGGGCGGTAGATAACCTGCTGGTCGGGAGGCTCGTAAGCAAAGTTGTACAAGGACTAATATACTTTATTCTTTTTATAGTGCTTGCAAAGTTCCTCACCCCTGAAAATGTCTGGAAATTTTCTTATAATATCACCTTCAGAAGCTACGATCTTGCCCGCCAGACCTACAGGGTCATCATGAACACAAGGCCCAACATCCACAATGCCGCCTTTGAAACGCTTGGTATCTTTATGATAGCCGTAATCGTTCCTTTTGTTACCATCTGGATGTTTTCGATTGTCAGAAAAATGAGAAACATCAGACAAAAAATGTTCTGGAATAACTAACAGGAGATTGTGTGTTTAATTTTCGCAAAGGTATTACATACATAGGTGATGGAGTTGATCTTGGTGATCATACAGGCAAAATCAAAACAGTAAAACTGCCTGATGAGGATAGAAAAGGGCATTTGTTTTGCTTTGGCGCAACAAGGGTCGGTAAAACCAGGCTGATAGAGTCAATGATCGAGCAGGATATAAGAAAAGGATACTCAGTATGCTTTATTGATCCGAAGGGCGATATAGACATCTTTTCAAAGATAGTTCAGGTTGCTTTGGAGGAAAACAGACAGGATGATCTGTGTCTTGTTACCCCCATATTCCCCGGCTGTTCATCCAGAATAGACCCGCTGGCATATTACTACATGAATGAGGAAATTGTTTCCCATGTTGTTTCCGGAATAAAAGCTAAAGAGGAGTTTTTTGTCAATGTTGCCTATGAAACAGCCCTTGTTATCGTGCTTTCGCTCCTTCTTTTTAAAAAGATCCGTGGCGATTCGGGTGAAGAAGCAAGAATAAACTTAGAAAATAAAAAAAACAGGGCTTCACATGCCGGATTAACCTCGCTGAAAAATGAACTGGAAGTAATAAAAAATATCGAGCCGAAGGCAATTGAGATTATCGAGAGCCTTAATCAGATACTTTC
>JAFDAE010000019.1 GCA_019314005.1 Deltaproteobacteria bacterium
TCTTACTACTACGGAAATGGAGGATATAGTCCTTGCAATAGCAAACCATGAAGCATTCACCGAGCCTGTACCGAGTACTCATCCATTTGGACAGACACTAAGCGATATTCTCCATGATGCGGACAAGTTCAGATGGGGAATGGATAACCTTACTGAAACAGTTTGGCGAATATACAGTTATAACGGGCGTCCGCTTGAAGATTTAGTAGCTTATTTCCCTGAGGGGATGAAAGGGGTCGCAAAGATTCGAGAAACCTTCCGATCAGAAACCGGCAAGCAATATGGCCCTGAATTTATAGATATTGGCCTGGAAATCGGCAAGGAGATTTATCAATATTTAAAGCACGATAGGTTCGTAAAAAGTCCCTAATTCGCATGATTGGGCACTTTTTTAAGGACATTTATCCTCATGATAAGATTACATAGGTACAAGATACTCATAGTCTTTTTTGTAGCTTTTTTTTCTTTTGGCTGCACAATGGCGCCCAGGCCGAAATCTCCGGGGAGAACAGTTGCAGAATTGAGCTCTCCACCTGCGGAAAGTCCCTATTACCATTATGCCAGGTTTCAGCTTTTCCTGAGGATCGGAGAAATAGAAAAGGCCACCGAATCTCTCAAATTGGCCGTAGGAAAAGAGCCGGACTCAGTATTTCTCAAAACCGAGCTCGCACACATATATATCCGCCAACAACGATACAAAGATACCATCGGCGTTCTGCAGTCCATATTACAAAAGCGCCCCAACGATGTAACAGTGCTCACTATGCTGGCAGGAGTTCACGAAACCCTTCGCGAATATCAAAAGGCAATTGACACCTATAAAACAATAATTGCTGAAAAGCCCGAAGATGAGAGTAGCCATCTATATTTGGGATCCGTCTATATACAAATCGGGGAGTATCAAAATGCAAAAGATGTCCTTGAAAGGGCCTTAAAACTAAACCCGAAATCGTCGAAAGTCCATCATTATCTCGGCAAGGCATATTCTGGACTTAAACAATACAAGAAAGCGGAAATACATTTTTTAGAGACGTTAGAATCGCACCCGTCATTTGAACCGGCACTTTTTGACCTTGTACAGGTATATCAGGCTACCCGGCAAGAAAACATGGTAGTGGAAACGTATCAAAAGCTATTAAAAAACAATCCCGACAACTTCCAGGCTGCTATCGGGCTCGGCCGCCATTACTCAATAACCGGCAAAGCCCAAAAGGCAAAAAAAATCTTTAATGAACTTATAGCTCGGTCACACAACACCCCTTATGTAATCAAACATATCGCGGCCATCTACCTTGATCAAAAAGAATACGACGAAGCAATAAACCTCCTTGATGATCTTTTGCAAAAAGATCGCGAAAATCCTGAGGTACTCTATTTTTTAGGACTTGCTTACACGGGAAAAGAGGACCGAAAAAAGGCTATAGACGTCTATCAGATGATCGCTTTCGAATCCAACTATTACCTAAATGCCGTCATCCAAATCGCCTATTTATATCAAGTTGAGGAAGAAACCGACAAGGCGATCGAGGCCCTTCTTTCTGCAAGCAAAAACAGGCCGGATGAGCCGGAAATTTTTTTATACCTTGGGTCGCTATATGAAGAAAAATCAGACTATACTCAAGGAGTGGCAGCCATTAAAGAAGGACTCCGTATTGCTCCACAAAACATCAAACTCCACTTCCGCCTCGGAGTAATATATGACAAGATGAACCAAAAGGACCTTAGCATTAAAGAGATGAAACAGGTCCTTCAAGTTGAGCCTGATCACGCTAATGCCTTAAATTACCTGGGATTTACTTATGCAGAGCTCGGAATACATCTGGACAAAGCAGAAGAACTGATTAAAAAAGCGCTGAAACTGCAACCAAACGACGGATACATCACCGATAGCTTAGGATGGGTATATTTTAAAAAGGGCCTCTTTGATCAAGCAGTCCTGTGGCTTGAAAAAGCGACAGAACTTGCTCCGGATGATCCGATTATCCTGGAACATCTCGGAGATGCATACGCCAAGAAAAATCTTCTTGAAAACGCCTTAAAATCTTATGAAAGGTCGCTTAAAAAAACAGAAAAAGAAGAAAACAAGATAACGTTAAAAGAAAAAATTGACCAGATAAAAAAAGAATTGAAGAATTAAGGGATTAGGGAATTGAGGGATTCAGGGATTTTTAAGACTTCATCTTTTCTTGGTGATGTCCGTTGATCGTTGTCCGAATCCTCACTTCTCTTATAATTCACAATTCCTAAATTCCCCAATCCCTTAATTCCTAAATCCCTTAATCTATCATTTTATAATGAACTCTATAAAATCGATCAAGCTGCTATTCCTATCAACATTCTTGTTGCTCACGGTCGAGGGATGTGCTCCCCTTACCCCGATCCCCCAAAAAATCGAACCTGAAGCCGCTGCTGTCCTTGATTTGATCCACCAAAATAACGCACATATCCAAAGTCTCCGCGGGCAAGGTCAACTTAGAATGATAAACAAAAAAAAGTCTCAATTGCTTAACGCTATATGGTTGGGACACCGCCCCGATCAGTTCCGCTTTGAGCTCTTAAGCCCGTGGGGCCAACCTACTGCCACCTTTGCCGTCAATAAGAATAGGCTTTTTTTTTACATCTACGCACAAAATCGTCTATATCAAGGAGATGCCACGGCCTCCAACCTATCCCGTTTTATGCACGTAAAGATAGCACCTGATGAACTTTTCAAAGTACTTTCAGGTTCTATTCCAATTGTACCTTTCCGCCAAGCTCAGCTACAATCTGCAGCAACAGGAGAAACCGTCCTGACCCTTATTGGGCAATGGGGGGATATTGCAGCAAAGGTATGGGTGAGCCATGACCCGTTTAAGATTTTACGCGCGGACTATTTTAGTCGTGGGGGGGCCTTGACGTACAGTATCCTGTTTGATAATTTTAGATATGAGGAATCTGTTTTAATTCCTTGTTTAATCACCATTTCCGGCAAAAATAATGCAAAATGGATTCTTACCATTAAAAAATACGCTATCAATATACCTACTTCTCAGGAAAACTTTAAGCTAAAGGCAATCAGAACCGATAAAGTAATCAATCTCGATTGACTCGGGAGTGGCCGGTTGTAGTCTCTTAAGCATGAAATTTGCGGCAGACAGGACGGTGGGAAGACTGGCCCAATGGCTCAGGCTTATGGGATATGATACCGTGGATAGCGACTCATTGTCCCCGGAATCAGTAATATCCCTTGCCGATGAAAACCGAATTATGTTAACAAGAGATACACATCTTTCGCAAAGGATAAAATCTTTAAAGATTGTTTGTCTTGCCTCGAATGATCCAAAGGACCAGGCACGAGAGGTTATCAAAGCGCTTCGTCTCCAACCGCATGAAAAATACTTCTTCACACGATGCAAACTTTGCAATACAATACTTAAAAGAGTATCTTCAGAAGAAGTTGTTAATCAGGTGCCGGATCACGTTTTGGAAAAACATAACCGGTTTTCAAAATGTCCTACGTGTAAAAGAGTCTACTGGCCGGGTACGCATCATGAGAGAATTCAGAAAACATTACGAGACCTTTGTTAACAAGGAGGGACTATGAAACCGCTGGTGAAATTTAATGTGGTGCCTAACTTGCCCAGTGTTCTTAGTCCACTAAAAGATTTAGCGGAGAATCTGTGGTTTGGATGGCACCCCGAAGTATGCGCGCTGTTTCGCCGGATCGATCCCACATTATGGAAAAATTCCAATAACAATCCTGTCTATCTACTCGGCCGGGTCAACCAGGAGCGTCTGGAAGAACTCGCCAAAGACGCGGGGTTTATATCAGAACTGAAACGTATCCACGAGTCATTTAAAGAGTATATGGCCGCGCCTTCTGAAAATGTCCTTGCAAAACAGATCGATACCGACTGCCTTATCGCCTATTTTTCTATGGAGTTCGGAATTGTACAGTGCCTTCGCACATATTCCGGCGGTCTTGGAATCCTGGCCGGAGATCATATTAAATCCGCCAGTGACCTGAATTATCCACTTGTTGGTGTAAGCCTCCTTTATCAGGAAGGATATTTCCATCAATATCTCAACACCGATGGCTGGCAACAAGAGGAGTATCCTGAAAACGATTTTGCCAATCTCCCTGTTCACCTTATGCGAGATAAAAATGGAACCCCCATCACTGTAGAAGTCTCGTTCCAAGGGCGACCGGTGGTCATTCAAATATGGCGCACCATGGCAGGACGCATACCTCTTTATTTGCTCGATACCAACACTGAAGCCAACCCACCGGACATTCGGTATACCACTTCAAGACTATACGGCGGAGATTGGGAGATGCGGATCCGCCAGGAAACCGTTCTTGGAATAGGGGGTGTCCGGGCGCTTGAGCGTCTCGGCATCAAACCGGCTACTTATCATATGAACGAAGGGCATTCCTCTTTTTCGGCCCTGGAAAGGATCAGAAGCCTACAGGAAAAAGAAGGGCTTTCATTTGATGCGGCCAGAGAGCTGGTTATTGCTACCAATGTCTTTACCACTCACACACCGGTTCCTGCGGGAAACGATGCCTTTACTCCAGAACTTATGGAACAATACTTTTCCGATTATGCCCAGAGCATGGGTATTGCATTCAAGGTCTTATTGGCATTCGGCCGCGAAAACCCGTTGGACGATAACGAACCGTTCAGTATGACTGTGCTGGCATTAAGGCTATCCGCCCACGCTAACGGTGTAAGTGACCTCCATTCACATGTTTCTCAACATATGTGGGAAAAAATATGGCCGAAGAATCCGACCGAAGACATACCAATAGAGCATATAACCAACGGCATTCATATCCCTTCGTGGATTTCTCAGGATATGTCGAGGCTCTTCAATCGATATCTGGGCCCTAAGTGGATGGAGGACCCGGATAATGAAAAAGTATGGAGGCGGATCAATGAAATCCCCAACTCGGAACTGTGGCACACCCACGAAAGGGCTCGTGAGCATCTGGTTGCTTTCACCCGGCAGAGCCTGCGAAAACAGCTTGCAAGACGGGGTGCATCCAGAACTGAGGTAGAGACTGCCATGGGCGCGCTCCATCCGGAGATATTGACTATCGGGTTTGCCAGAAGGTTTGCCACATACAAACGGGCCACCCTAATGCTAAGGGACAAGGAACGATTGTTGAGGCTGCTCAAAGACCCCAAACGCCCCATACAGTTCATCTTTGCTGGAAAGGCACACCCGCAAGATCATAAAGGCAAAGACCTTATAAAGGAGATCACACACTTTGCACGACGTGAGAATGTTATAAATCGTTTTGTCTTCTTGGAAGACTACGGAATAAGAGTATCAAGACATCTTGTACAGGGTGTTGATTTATGGCTTAATACTCCACGTCGTCCTCTGGAAGCATGCGGCACAAGCGGGATGAAGGCGATTCCGAATGGAACGCTCAACATGAGCGTATTGGACGGATGGTGGGCGGAGGGCTATGATTCCCGATTTGGGTGGTCCATTGGGCACGGCGAGACATATGAAGACAAAGAGCTTCAAGACGACATTGAAAGCCGTGATATTTATAATCTGTTAGAGAATGATATTGTTCCGTTATTTTATGATCGCGGCCCGGACAACATCCCAAAGGGATGGGTAAAAATGATGAAGGATGCGATGTGCGATTTGTGCCCGACTTTCAACAGCCATCGTATGGTCCAAGAATATACTCACAGATTTTATCTTGGTTCTGCCCACCGCTGGAACGAGCTTACCCGAGATGGTATGGCGGGAGCAGGCGCCTTGGCTGATTGGCGACAAAAATTGTTAACCAATTGGGATGAGATACGTATCAGCAATATGCGATCAGGCGAGACCATAGACCTTCCGGTAAGCTCCGACCTCAAAATAGAAGCTGATATCCACTTAGCAGGACTTGATCCTGAGGATGTGGACGTTGCTGTATACTATGGCCGCCTTAACCTTAAAGAAGAATTCATCGGGCGTGCCATACAAATTATGAAACCGGAAGGTACTGACGAGAACGCAAATTATCATTATGCCGGTTTTATACCATGCGGCCAAACCGGTAAGTTCGGCTTTACCATACGGATCATGCCCAGCAGCCAAAAACTTGAAACTCCCTATACCACCGGGCTGGTTGTGTGGGCAGAAGGATAAAGTATACAAAGCAAGGAGGGATGGCCATGAAAATGGCAGAAGTACGTGCAAAGGCAAAAGGACTGGGACTAAAGATGAATATGAAAAAGGACGATCTAATCCGGACAATCCAGAGCGCCGAGGGGAATGTCCCCTGTTTTAAGACAGCCGTTGATTACTGTGACCAGACAGGATGCTGTTTTCGCTCGCTGTGCTTAAACGAAAAACGCAAGTAATGTCCGTCGTCCATTGTCCGTTGCAAGAATGCACCGTACTTATATTCTCAAACAATTAGGCGAGATGTGATACTGTGCGTATTTCTTACTATTCTGCCAAATTGACTCACCTTGCAATTTCGCCAACGGACAACGGGCAACAAGCAACTGACATCACCGGCAAAAAGTAGCTAACCCCCTAATATTCCAAATTACATAAAGAGGTGGCGTGAAAGAAAAACTACAATTCACTTTTGGTATTCACTCTCACCAACCAATAGGCAATTACGATCACGTAATCGATTCTTTAACCAGCAAATGTTATCTCCCTTTCCTTGAAGCAGTTAAAGAACATCCTTTTTTCAAAATCAACATCCACTTTAGCGGCATTCTACTTGCGTGGCTGGAAAAACACCGCCCCAAAGTTATCGAACTCCTCGCGGAATTGGTCCAAAAAGGACAGGCAGAACTTTTAACCGGCGGTTTCTATGAACCGGTACTGACAGCCATCCCCCGAGACGATCGTCTGAGGCAAATCGAAAAGCTGCAAGAATTCATAGCAAAACGGTTTAATTGTACTCCCAAAGGATTATGGCTGACCGAAAGGGCTTGGGAACCACAGGTGGCGGAAGATCTTATCACGGCAGGGATAAAATACGTAGTAGTTGATGACAGACACTTTCTTGTGTCTGGATTCGACAGAGAAAACCTACATGCCTATTATCTCACAGAAGCAGAGGGGAAACCCTTGGCTATATTCCCGATAGATGAACACCTTCGCTACCTGATACCGTTTCAACCCCCCGAACATCTTGTTGCTTATCTTGAGCGGCTGCATCGATCAGGCCACCCCATGGCGATTTATATTGATGACGGAGAAAAATTCGGGGCCTGGCCGGGTACGCACAAATGGATCTATGAAGATGGTTGGTTGAATAACTTCTTTGAAGCTCTAAAGGTTGCATCAGAGTCCTTTATGAGCATGGCCACCTTTTCGGAGATCATTGAGTCTACCGCTCCTTCCGGCCTGGCCTATCTTTCGACCTCCTCCTACAGAGAGATGGAAGAATGGAGTCTGCCGGCTGCCCACGTTGAACGAATCGAGATCCTAAAAACACGCATAGGGGCTGATTGGAAGGGCTTCTCCCCCCATATACGAGGCGGGCATTGGCGTAATTTCTTTGTCAAATATCCGGAATCTAATCTTTTGCACAAAAAAATGCTCTTTTTGCGAAAACTCATCAAAGAACAAACCGACGACGCCCCGGAAATCCTTGATTATCTGTATGCCGCACAATGTAACGACGCTTACTGGCACGGGGTCTTCGGAGGCCTCTATCTGCCGCACTTACGCCACGCATTGTGGGAGCATCTTATCATAGCTGAACGCGCTGTGCGCAAACAAGAAGGGCTCGCCATAGATACGATCGATATTGATTTTGACGGAGATGTTGAAGTCTACGCGCACTCATCCAAATTCTCTGCAATTATAAAACCTAACTGCGGGGGCCAATTGGTGGAATTTTCTGATTTTAAAACTCCTATAAATCTGTTGAATACACTTACCAGGTATAAGGAATCGTATCACATACAGCACGCAGAGACTGTTGCGGCAGAAGGAGATAAAGCTGAAGGCGTTGCAAGCATACACGATATAAAAAAGGACAGCGCGTTACTGGGGCGGCTGGAATTTGACCTCTATCGAAGGGGCGGCATGATCAATCGCTTCTTTCTCTTAAATAGTGAAGATCAAGAGTATGCCCCTTTTGACGAAATAGGAGATTTTGCAGACCGGCCATTTTCATTTTCTGTAGACGGTCCTCGTGTCACCATGATAAGAGAAGGACACATCTTTATACATGAAGAAAAGTACCCCCTCTGTCTGCGAAAAAACGTGACCTTTTCCGCGGAAGGCGACCTGGCCATTGAACATGAACTGAAAAACAGGGGTGAAAGCGCTGTTTCCTGCGCCTTCGGTATTGAATGGAACTGGTTCCCCCACATTATGTTAACAGGCAAGGGTTCCTTTGAGATCAATGACCATCCCGCATCCTTTGAAGCTCCTTCCACTCACAAAGAAGTAACCTCGGTTGCTTTTAAGGCCGGCCAGGAAGGCATAGGTCTCACCATGCGGTTCTCCTCTCCCACTTCTCTCAGGGTCTATCCTGTTCATACCGTCTATCAATCAGAAGAGGGGTTTGAAAAAGTCCTCCAGGCTATATCTGTTATGCCCTTCTGGCCTATTGATCTGGAGCCTGGCGAGCAATGGAAGACCAGCATGCAGATTATACTCAATTGACTTAGAGGTTAATGATTTCGAACATAGTTAAATTCATATGGTGCTCACTTGTTATCCTCTTGTTCCAATCGTTTTTTCCCTATTCCGCCGGAGCTGAGAACAAACTAAAAGTAATTACCAGCATCTTCCCCTTTCAGGAGTTTGCCAAAGAGGTGGGCGGCGAAAGAGTAACGGTAGGTCTTCTACTCCCCCCGGGCGTGGAGGCCCATTCATGGGAACCTACCCCCAGCGATGTGCTGAAGGTCCTCCGGGCCGATGTTTTTATTTATGTGGGCGCGGGGATGGAGCCCTACATTCATGATATTCTGAGGGGAGCCGCGGGGAAGCAGTTGGTGGTGCTGGATTCCAGTAAAGAGGTCAGGCTCATCAACAATAAAACCCAATCCTATCACGAGCACGGCAACAAGCATGAGACAGAACATGAACATCATAATTCTCACGGTCATCTTGACCCACACCTGTGGCTGGACGTTGAAAATGATATGAAAATCGTAAACAAAATAGCCAAAATCTTTTCCTCCAAAGACCCTCCCGGGGCTTCGTACTACGCCAAAAATGCCATTGCATATAATAAAAAACTGAGCGCATTGGATGCTAAGTACAAAAAAGAATTGAAGCGCTGCCAACTGCGTACATTTGTATTTGGAGGACACGCGGCCTTTGCCTACCTCGCCAAACGTTATGGCCTGGAGCAGATCCCCCTTTACGGAATAAACCCGGATTCTGAACCTACACCCAGAAAGTTGATCGAACTGGTAAAAATATCGCGCAAATATGGCATTACGTATATATACTTTGAGGAGTTGGTCAGTGATAAACTGGCCAGAGTCATGGCAAAGGAAATAGGCGCGCAGACCTTAGCGCTCAACCCGGGGGTAAATCTGACCCGGGACCAGCTTCGCAAAGGTACCACGTTTCTTGACATAATGGAGCAAAACCTTAAAAACCTTAAGAAAGGTCTTGGGTGTGACAACTGACAGCGTACAGGTCAGAGTAGAGAAGGTGGACTTTTCTTACGAAGCGACCCATGTGCTCATAGAGGTTGACCTTACGATTACTCAAGGAGATTTCTTAGCCATCATAGGTCCCAACGGGTCCGGCAAGTCCACCCTCCTTAAAGTCATATTGGGGCTGCTCCCTGTCCAACAGGGGAACGTTATTATTTTCGGTCAGGACCTGGCACATTTTTCCCAGTGGTCCAAAATCGGCTATGTTCCACAGAAGGCGGCCCACTCAGGGGTATTCTTCCCCGCTTCGGTGGAAGAGGTGGTGGCAATGGGCCTTTTGTCCAAAAAGAAGTTCCCCAAGATTCTTAGACACCGGGATAAAGAGTCGGTGGAAAAGGCCCTGGAACGAGTTAACATGAATGATTTTAGGAGACGTCGTATCGGAGAATTATCCGGCGGCCAACAACAGCGGATCTTTATCGCCCGGGCAATTGTCAACGAACCGGAGATCCTGTTTTTAGACGAACCAACTGCCGGTGTGGATGCCGAAACCCAACAACGATTTTATGAGATGTTGGATATGTTGAATAAAGATCACGACATCACAATTGTTATGGTTACCCATGATGTGGGGATAGTAACCAAACATGTAAACAAGGTGGCCTGCCTTAACCAGCGTCTCGTGTTCCATGGCACCCACGACGAATTCTGCTCTTCCTCCGTGGTGCAAGATATTTTAAAAGGGGAACACCATTTGGTTTGCCACAGGCATTGAAAACGTAACCGTTTACTTCACCGCAAAGACGCAAAGGACGCAAAGTTTTAAGGTCTATTAAAGTTTAAAGTGAGCTAAAGTGCCTAAAGTGAGCTAAAGTTGTGGAACTTGCTTTCGGCAAGAACAATTATAGAACAGATAAAATTCCTTAACTTTAGTCACTTCAAACTTTAACTCACTTTAGCTCACTTCAGAGACTTTGCGCCTGGTTTGCGGTGAACTATTACTATTTTGTTATCCCGTTCATCCTGTCTAATTAAAAGAGGTATCGCGTTTGGAAACTATCTTTTCCTACGGTTTCATGCAGAGGGCGCTTATCGCGGGACTGGCCGTGGCCGTGACCTGCGCCATTCTGGGAGTGTTTCTTGTTCTTAGAAAGGATGCCATGATAGGCCATGGTCTTGCTCACGTGACTTTCGGAGGCGTGGCCCTGGGACTTTTTTTGCAGGTTACTCCCATTCTGGCAGCCATGGCGGTCTCCATACTGGCAGCCCTTGGTATTCTGAAACTCAAAGAAAAGGCCGGGTTGTATGAGGACACGGCATTGGGTATATTCTCCAGCGTTGGTATGGCAGTAGGTATCATCCTTGTAAGCCTTGCAGGGAGTTTTAACGTCAATCTTTTGAGCTTTTTATTTGGGAACATCCTTGCTATTGAACCATTTGAGGTCTGGGTTTCTCTGGGACTCACCGTGGCGGTACTCTTAACTGTCTCACTTTTCTACCATGAGTTGTTTTACCTTACCTTTGACCCTGAGTCTGCCGCGACCGCCGGAATCAAGGTCAAAAGATTAGAAGCGGTATTAGCAGTGCTGTCCGCGATAACCGTGGTATTGGGCATGAAAGTAGTGGGTATACTCCTTGTGGCCGCATTAATGGTAATACCATCCGCAGCAGGTCTCATGCTGGCCGGCAACTTCCGCCAGGCCATGCTTATTTCTGCTGTGGTAGCTATCCTATCGGTTTTCCTGGGCCTATTGAGCGCCTTCTACTGGGATCTTCCCGCTTCCGGCTCCATTGTTATTCTCTCCTTTCTTTTTTTTCTTATTTTATTTTCAGTACGTGTTTTGAAAAGGAGAGTAAACCGAGCCAAATCCGGCGTTTTGTCTTGACACCCCTCCTGAAATACGTTAGCAAAAAGGATTCAACTTTTTGAAAGGCTTGGAGATATATGCAAGAGACAAGTGAAGTTATACGCCAATGTCATGAAAAGGCAAAGAGCATGGCCGCCGACGGTATTGATCTCTACCCGAATGATTTTCAGGTAGAGCATACAGTCTCTGATATTTGGCGGTCTTTAGAAAAGAACAAAGAAACAGAAGAGGGGAACCCCGTCTTTATTGTGGCCGGCCGGGTTATATCTATGAGGCGATTCGGGAAGGCTGCCTTTTTCCACATATTGGACCGCACGGGAAAAATTCAGGCTTATATTCAGCAAAACGAGGTTGGTAAAGAATCTTACGCTATCTTTAAAAAGATCGACAGAGGGGATTATGTTGGCTTAAAAGGGACGGTGTTTCAAACAAAGACCGGAGAGTGGTCATTGTTGGTTCATGAGTTTTTTCTTGTTGCTAAAGCCATCCGCCCTCTTCCCGAAAAATTTCATGGATTGAAGGACCCTGAAAAAAGATACAGGCAGCGTTATCTCGACCTGATCATGAACCAGAATGTCAGAGAAATTTTTTTAAAACGAAGCCTTATTGTCCAAGCATTTCGCAATTTCTTGGTCAACCGAGATTATTGTGAAGTGGAAACACCCATGATGCAGCCGATTCCTGGAGGGGCGGAGGCCAAGCCATTCAAAACTTACCATAACGCCCTTGGTATGGAACTGTTTTTGAGAATTGCCCCGGAACTATATCTTAAGCGTTTGGTGATAGGAGGGGTTGAGCGGGTTTTTGAAATCAATAGAAATTTTAGAAACGAGGGGATCTCCACGCAACACAATCCTGAATTCACTATGCTTGAATTCTATCAGGCCTATGCCACCTATGAGGATCTGATGAAATTGACCGAGGAGATGTTCGTATATGTGGCTAAAGAAGTTTCAGGAGACACTACTATTGTATACCAGGAGAATGAGATTGACTTTAATCCGCCATGGCAGCGCATGACACTATATGACGCTTTAACAACATTAGGCGGTATTCCCACTGAAATTTTGGACGACAAAGAGAAGCTGAGAGCTTTTGCCTCAGAGCGCTCAATACCTCTTCAGAAAAGTCATAGGCTCGGAAAAATATTGGCCAAATTGTTTGATGTCCTGGTAGAGCCAAAGTTAATACAGCCCACATTTATCACTGGTTATCCTACGGATATTTCCCCTCTTTCCAGAAAGAATTCTTCCGATCCCAGCCTTACGGATCGTTTTGAGTTGTTTATCGCGGGCCGCGAGATCGCTAATGGTTTCTCCGAGTTGAACGATCCGGTTGATCAGAAAGAGCGCTTTTTGCAGCAGGTTGCTGATCGGGATGCCGGAGATGAAGAGGCTCATTATATGGATGCTGAGTATATTCAAGCGCTCGAGTATGGCATGCCTCCCACTGCAGGAGAAGGAATAGGAATAGACCGAGTTGTTATGCTGCTGACGAATGCGCTCTCCATTCGTGAGGTAATTTTTTTCCCTCACTTGAAAACAGCACAAAAGAGGTAGTTTCAAAAAGGATAACAATGGCATTTGAATGGTTTATAGGCACTCGCTATTTGCGTGCCAAACGGGCACAGACCTTTATTTCGATCATTACAGTGATATCGATTGCCGGAGTCACTGTAGGGGTCATGGCTTTGATTGTTGTCATTGCAGTCATGACAGGGTTTGAGACGGATTTGAGAGAAAAAATTCTCGGGGTGACTTCTCACGTTGTTGTGATGCAACACGGGGGAGGTATAGAGGATCATCATGCTTTACGCAAGCGGGTGGAAAAAATTGACGGAGTAATTGCGGCAACCCCGTTCACTTATACCCAGGTAATGTTAAAATCAGCATCAAAAGTTTCAGGGGCTATCTTAAGAGGAATTGAACCACAAACAGCCGGTCGGGTGGTTGATATTGAAAAAAATCTTACGGAGGGGAGCCTGAAGGCGCTTGAAGAACCTACAAGATCTGATGAGTCTTTCCCGGGAAGGCCTGGTGGCATTGTACCCGGCATCATCCTTGGCAGGGAACTGGCTATGACCCTTGGCGTGAGGGAAGGCGACGTAGTATATGTAATTTCTCCCAGAGGGATGCTTACTCCAATCGGGCAGGTCCCCGGCATGAAGAGATTCAGGGTGTCGGGAATCTTTAAGTCAGGTATGTACGAGTATGATTCGTCGTTGGCCTATATTGGTTTACACGAAGCGCAAAAGATATTGAGAATGGGCGATAAGGTAACCGGGATCGAAATAAGGGTCCGGGACATTTACGAGGCTGGATCTATTGCTCAGTTGGTTGAGGATTCTTTGGGCTATCCTTTTTGGACACGTGATTGGATGCGCATGAACAGAAATCTCTTTTCAGCCCTGAAACTTGAAAAGACCGCCATGTTTATCATCCTCACATTAATTGTTTTAGTCGCTGCTTTCAATATCGCCGGCACATTGATCATGATGGTCATGGATAAGAATAAGGATATTGCAATCCTGAAGTCTATGGGAGCGACAAGTCGGAGCATCAAAAAGATATTTGTCTATGAAGGATTAATAATAGGGATTGTCGGAACATTTTTAGGGGTGTGTGGAGGCGCTCTACTGTGTTGGCTGCTTGCGCAATACAAGTTTATAGAATTGCCGGGAGATGTTTACTACATTTCTACGCTTCCGGTTCGGATGAAGTTTATGGATGTTGCCATAATTTCGGTTGGCGCCATTGCCATCAGTTTTCTGGCCACCCTTTACCCGGCTCGACAGGCGGCCAGGCTTGATCCTGTTCAGGCTCTTCGTTATGAATAAATCGGTCCCAATGATCACCATACAAAACCTTTTCAAAAGATTTAAGAGCGGGAAAAATGTCGTAGAGGTCCTAAAAGGCATCGACCTGGATATAGAGGAAAGAAGCACTACGGCTATTATGGGGGCTTCCGGTGTCGGCAAATCGACCCTCCTTCACATCATGGGGACTATTGAGCGACCGGACACAGGGAAGATGCTGTTTCGGGGGAAAGAGGTCTTTGCATTCGACGATGAGGATTTAGCACAGTTTAGAAACCGCTCAATCGGTTTTATATTTCAATTTCACCATCTCCTTCCGGAATTCAATGCGCTTGAAAACGTAATGATGCCCGCTCTAATTAGTAGGATGAAGCGATCAGAAGCAATGGCCAAAGCAGAGTCTGTCCTGGATCGCGTCGGTCTTTCAGGACGTCTTACGCACCGGGTAGGTGAGCTGTCCGGTGGAGAGCAGCAGCGTGTCGCCATAGCACGATCATTGGTCTTGCAGCCGGCAGTCCTTTTGGCTGATGAACCAACAGGGAACCTGGACACAAAAAACAGCCGCAAGATCCATGAGCTGCTTCTTTTATTGAACAAAGAATTGGGGATTACTCTAATAGTGGTAACCCACA
>JAFDAE010000193.1 GCA_019314005.1 Deltaproteobacteria bacterium
TTGGCCCCACTGCCATAGGCTACGATCTGGGAAGTATAGGCATCTTTTTCGCCCCCATTTCCGCCTTCGCCATAAGTGATACTGTATTTTACCATTCCACCTGGGACCTTATCGCTCAGCCACCAATCGTACCGACCATCTATAGTCTTGTAGAGCAGGTGACGTGTCTTAAATTTCCCCGCTGGTGTCGTAATAGTTTCAATCCCTTTATCGGCGGCCTTCATACTTTCATCGGTGAGTTGCACGGGTTCGCGGTACCAAGCAGATGTGTTTTCTTGGACCGGAATTTCTCCCGGTTCCTTATCTCCGGGGAAAATGCCCCGCATCCTTAATAACTTCCTGCTCCCTGACTTGTCAGGCTCAGAAAACAGAGCTTCCAACACCACCTCTTCGGCTTCATCGTCTGTGACATTGCTGGTATAAATCCGCCACCATTCCCGGCCCTTGTCATCTTTTTTCAGGAACGCCTTCTCAAACTTATCACCTTCGTCCATCCCGGTTACCTCCCATTTGGTCCACTCGCCGGGCTTGTATTCGTGATGGTCGAATTGGTAGCCGCCACCGTAGAAAAATGCGTTAAAGACACTTGATATATAAATTTGTCGCATAGCAGGTGAGAGCCCTCTCAGGCTTGCTTTTCCCAAGCTTTTGCCAACGCTTTCGCCCACTATCTCCCCGGCAACCTCGGAAGCCTTCTCAATAGCGGTGTCTATAAAGGTACAACCTGAATAAACGGATGGGGAGAAAAAGTCAAGATGATTCAAAAGTGATTGTGGGGAGCATATTAATATGTTTGTTCACTTACCTCCAATCAAGCGCATTGAAAACTTTTTACAGAATTAGAATGTACGTATCCAGTATCTTTTGGAGAGATTAGGACATTTGAGGATTGGCTTGCGAGGAGTTGTCTAATATTCTCCACTAAAAAGGATATCATGAAAGGTTTTTGAAGGAGTATGGAAGCATATCCTTCTCCCATAATTTTTTGTGCGTTGTCATCCCGGGGATTGCCGGTAAGGATAATTATGTTTGCATTAGGGTCAAACTGTTTGATTTTTTGACTTGACTCGTATCCATTCATGATCGGCATGCTCATGTCCATCAGGACGAGATCAGGTCTTAAAGCCTTATATTTTTCAAATCCTTCGAGACCATTTGCTGCGTTTTCAATGGCGCAGTATCCTTCAATCTTTAGAATTTCCACAATGAGGCTGGAAAGGTGTGGATCATCCTCTACCACGAGTATTTTTTCGTGTTTCATCTCGACCCTAACCCGGACTCTCCGCTAAGTCCTTGTAGGCCTATCTCTATGTCTCTGCCTTTCTTATGATGCAAGAGACTATCGATAAGTACAGCCATGTCAGAGTACTCAAAATTTCTCACTCGACTAAAATCTAATAAGACTCTTTTTTCGCCTAAATCTATCGCATAATCCAAATACATTTTCACAGAACGTGCGGTGCTCCCGTCCAGATGGTTATTAAATTGAAAAACAACGTCACCGTTTCTTCTTACTTTGATTAACATATCTGATGCCTCCTTCCCTCCTCGGCCCTTCAAGCAACTTTTCCATAAGCAAAGGTATTACTAATTGAGTGCAGTAGATACTCTTCTCGCCGATGTCCCACAAGAAGTTCTGAAATTTTTTCTTTCAGCTCTGTTACATCAAAGCTCTTAACAATGTATCCCGCAGCTTCTTTCAAGCGAGGATCTTCTTGGTAACTATCATATGCAGTTGCAATAATAACCGGAAGGTGCGAGTTGTTTTTCTTTATCATGTCAAGAGCTTCCCAACCATTCGATCCTTTTAAGAAAAGATCGAGCACAACCACATCAGGTCGGTGCGATTCAATCTTAGCCATCGCTTGACTCACATCATCGGCTACAGCCACGTCATAGCCATCTTCAGATAACTCTTCCTGATAAAATTGTTGTATGCACGTCTGGTCATCTACTATCAAGATTTTTGCCATTCTATTTTCTCCTGTTAGTGTTATTGAATATTTTGATCCTAGGAGGCTGTCCGAGAATTCTGATCCTACTGCAAAAGCGTGAGAAACGGTCCAAATTTCCGCAAGTTTTCGTCAAATAGGCCTGCTATTCTCCTCAAATTTGCGAAAATTTTGTCTCGTTCTAACTCTTTTTCGTTACGGACACAATTCTCGGACAGCCTCCTGGGATCCAATGATATGTTTTTACAATAGAAACAGAATAACGCTAATAAAGGTATGAGTAAATCGGATAAGCACTGATTTATATGAAGGTATTTTTGTGATTCTTTTTGTAGGATTTAGTCCTACAAAATAGCTGATGGGACTATTTGACGAGGTTGTGCTTAATAGCAAAGCGGGTCAAATCGGCATTGTTTCTAAGATGAAGTTTCTCGAGGATTCGCGACCGGTAAGTATTGACCGTCTTTATGCTGAGACATAATTCTTCGGCGATCTCCGTGGTCTTTCTTCCGTTGGCGATAAGGCATAAGACCTGGAGTTCACGGTCTGAAAGAGATTCCACCGGCGAAAAGTTGGCGCCATCTCCGATTAATTGCAAGGCGAGTTCTTCCGAGGCTTCAGGACTGAGATATCTCTGACCGGCGCATACCTTTCGCACCGCATCTATTAATTCCTCCGGCGCTGCCTGTTTGTCCAGGTATCCTTTGGCGCCGGCACGCAGGATACGCACAGCATATTGTCTGGCCGGATGGACCGTCAGGATCAGGATAGGCAATTCCGGAAATAAGCCATGAATGTGCTTGGTAGCATCAAGGCCATCCATGTCCGGCATGGAGATATCGAGTAAGACTATATCCGGTCTGTTCGCCCGAACCTTTTCGAGAATCTCCCGACCATTGGACGCCTCATCAATCACCTTCATGTCAGAGGCTTCATCAAGGATACGGCGTAACCCCTCCCTAAGGATCCTGTGGTCATCGGCGATGCTAATGGTGATCATAGAGACTCCTGCGCTCCAGTAATAGAAGATTGCCTGTAAGTGAGCGGAACCTGTACGGTTACCTTTGTTCCCTTATCCGAATCACCTCTTATCTCCATGGTGCCTGATAAGATTTCGGCACGCTCCCTCATGCCGGATATGCCTGTAGAAAGAGGAGATTGTATCCTCGATGGTTCTATCCCAATACCATTATCCGCAATCTTAACGGAAAGAGTTTGATCTTTTTGTTCTATGCTTATAGTTACCATGGAGGCTTTTGCGTGCCGAGCAATATTGGTCAAGGCCTCCTGGACAATCCTGTAGATGCCTGTTTCGAGATGATTGGCGAGACGTTGCTTCGGGAGATCAAGTAGGGTTACACATTCTATGCCTAAACGTTGCTCAAACTCTTTAGCATGCCACTCAATAGCCGCCCCCAATCCCATATCATCAAGGATACCGGGCCTGAGGCAGGTTGATATTCTCCTGACTGAGCTGAGTGAACCGTCTATCAGAACACACATCTCCTGAAAGCGTTTTTGTACAGCGATCTCTTCATCAGGGAGATAACGCTTTAACCAGGCGGCGTCAAACTTGAGAGCCGTCAAGACCTGCCCGAGTTCATCGTGCAGTTCCCGTGAGATCCGGCTGCGTTCTTCTTCCTGCAGGTCAATCATTCTTTCTGACAGATGCTGTAGTTGTTTCCCGTAAGCTTTGCGTTCAGTAATGTCCTGCATACTTTCTATGGCGCCGATGACCCTTCCCTTGATGTCTCTCAATGGGGCGGCGGTAAAAAAAAGCCATTTCCCCCGTTCACCCAAATCGGGGAAGAAGTCCTCAGTCTCATATGCCCCGTCTATAACAGCAGATTCATGATACTTACCCCCATAATACCTGGCCATCTCTTCCCCTGGGACATTATCCACAATAAGGTCAGCCATAACCGGTCTTTCTGCAGAATAGAATGCTAACCACTGTTTTGGGGTTCCAATCATTTCACTTGCTGAAATCCCGGTTAAATTCTCACAAGCCTTGTTCCAGTATGTTATGATGTGATTCGTGTCAATTACAAAGGTTGGTATCGAACTCCCCTGAACTATTTGCGAAAGCCTTTGCTCATTCTCGCGCAATGCTTCCTCCGCCTGCTTACGCTCAGTGATATCTCTTATAATCTCGATACTCGCTATAATTTTTCCAGTTGAATTTCTTAAAGGAGATGCGGTGTTTTCAACGTATAACCGCCCTTCTCTTCTCGGCACAACTCTTTCCATTGTGTGGGTCTTACCGTCATTGAAAGCTTCGACCACAGGACAACCTTCGCAGACCTGATCTCTGTTTTTAATTGCCATGTAACAGTGTTCACCTATATGTTCTCCATAAGAATCTCTGTGAACTTTGTTTTGGTATAAAAACCTAAAGTCAGTACTTAGAATACTGAGTGCGTCTCCCATGCTCTCGATAATTGCTTCTGATTTGAGCCTCTCATCTTCTGCCCTAACAAGGGCTGCCCGCAGCGCCTTCTCCGCTTGTTTGCGTTCTGTAATATCCTGAAAAACCAACACTGCTGTTGCCATGCCCCCTTCGTCTTCCGTTCCGGGAGAGATGGTAACTTGCCAAATTCGACCATTAATGTTTTCAATCTCCCTGTTTTGTGTTTGTCGATCCCTGATAGCTTTTCGACACGGCGCATTTACGTCACACGATTTGCTAAATATGGCCTGGCATGGTTTACCGAGGAGATCTTTCCCAAAGGTCCTCTCAAAAACCGTATTGACGAAATTAATGGTCATATTTTCATCGATCACGGCCAGGGGGTTCACCATGCTGGCAAGGATGGAATTGAGCTTATTTCTCTCCTGTTCATAGAGAGCTTGTGACTCCTGTAGCGCTTTTTTTAGTTCCTTCCGGCGGATTACCTTTTGGATGATGCTCGGCACCAGCGAAAAAAAATCAGCGGATTTTACTATGTAGTCGTAGGCCCCGAGTTTCATGGCCTTGACCGCGATGTTTTCATCACCCTGGCCGGTAACAACGACCACCGGGATCTTTTTATTGCGTCTTTGTAGTTCTTCGAGAAACTCCAGTCCATTCATGCCCTCCCTTTTGATGGTCCGTTCCATAAGTTCGAGGTGGGCGTCTTCATCCTCTATGATTGTGACCTTTACACGCTTCATTTTAAACCTTTGACTGCGTTATGCGACTCTGTAGCTCTATTGCCCTCCGAAGGGCGGTTTATTAAGAATCATCCAATAGAAATCCAGGCTGCGGATCTTTTCTTCAAACTCCTTGTAACCTACCGGTTTGGTCAAGTAGCTGTTGGCGTGATACTTGTAGCACAGCTCGATATCCTCGGCCCGCTCAGAGGTAGTTAACATGACTACCGGAACCTTTTTGAGCTGAGGATCTTCCTTGATCTGTTTGAGGACGTCGATGCCGTCAACACCGGGAAGTTTCAGGTCCAGCAGGACCAAATCCGGGGTAGGGTATTCGTCTTTATCAGAATATTTGCCACGATTGAACAGATAGTCCAAGGCCTCTTCGCCATCATACACCGTATCGACCCGATTGGCATTCCCGGCCTTGCGTATGGCTCGTACGGTCAATTCAACGTGGGCTTCCTCGTCCTCAACGAGTAAAATGGTACCCGTATCGTGAGTCATCGCTAATCCTCCCTATTTCGTATGATGAAGTAAAAAGAGCTTCCCTTGCCTATCTCGGACTCGACCCAGACACGGCCCCCGTGTAGTTCAACGATGCGTTTGACGATAGTGAGTCCAATACCGGTGCCGTCAATTTTTTTTGCAGCCGGTAGTCTCTGAAATATACTGAAGATCTTGTCAAAGTACATCTCATCTATCCCTATCCCGTTATCCCTTACAAAGTATGCTGTATCTTCACCCTGCTTTTCGGCGCCGACTTCAATCCGGGGTGACGGGTTGTCTTTCCCGATATATTTTACTGCGTTGGCGATTAGATTGTCTACTACCTGTCCCAGACGCTTTTTTTCACCATAGAGAGTCGGCATGTTTTCAGAGACCTCAACAATAATGCCCCGTTTTTTTATCCGGGCATGAAGTGCACTTAGCGCCTCATTTGCAAGATCGGCAAATGATATATATCTCTTTTTTTCGCTTATGCGCCCGATGCGAGAAAGGTCGAGTAGATCATTGATCAGGCCTTCCATCTTTTTGGTGGCTTCGCTTATCCGTCCTAAGTATCGCGTACCCTCTTGACCGAGGGGTCCCCCAAAGTCTTCTTGCAACGCCCCTATAAAGCCCTCTATGGTGACGATGGGCGTCCTTAGGTCATGGGAAACCGTATAGATAAAGGATTCGAGCTCTCTGTTTTTGTCCGACAGCTCCTTGAGCAACGCTTCACGTTCCTTTTCCGTCTTCTTGCGTTCGCTTATCTCATGGAGGGCCCGGTCACGGGCCGCCTGGTACATCTGCATTCTACTCATAAGAAAGTAGAGGAGGAAGGACAACCCACCTGAGAGGGTGAAACCAAACAAAAGAAATACCATGGATCCGGTATGCTTCGTTCTCACGTAAGCAGGCACCCCGGTTGTATGCTCTGTCACTGTCTCAGTGTGCCTCCGCATCATTTCTTTCTCATGCTCCCTGTCATGCTGCCATACAATGGTCGTAATACCGCTCAGGAAGAGAAAGATTATTATTGGAAATAGAATATGTGCGAGATGTTTCTTCATAAAAAGAATGCTGTTAAAAATAATGGACTGCTTATAACTTTTTCGTGGCTGAATGGTCGCTTTCTTATACCCTTTTCCTTTGTTAGGCAAGCGAATTGTGTAAATTGTGCAAATATTAAACCATAATCATCACTTCGGCCCTTATTCTTTTCAGTCTCTTGGGCGTTACTGGCCTGATCAATTGGCTCATTTTGCTCAAAGGGTATGGAAAAAGGGAAGGATTCTTGGTTTCTTTAAGGCATTTCCTGGTCGAGGTCCATCGGGCTTTTATAGGATCTCCTACTTAAAGAATATGCAATTCGCAGATCTTGCGGAAATGATAACCGTTGATCGCCAAGGTGATGGCCAGCGAGAACAACCTGGGACGGCGAAAAAGCGTCCATGACAAAAGCTTCCAGTACTGAAATCGTTCCTTGCCAAAAATACCGAGGCGGATGTTGGAACGAAAGAATGCCAAGAGACGCTGAAAGTCCAGATGATGTTCAATCTTTGGCGCCTTATACTCGCTCAGGAAAGTCTTAACTCGCTTATAGTAGTCTTTATGCGAATAAATGGAGCGCATGATCTCCCTATAGCCCTCGCGCAACGCATTAATGTCCATCTTGGGAATTATGTTGGTTGTGCCGTCTACATTATCTCCCGAGGTGTGACCGAGGAGGCGGCCCTCTTGTTTCAAACGTTCATAAAGCCGTGTGCCGACAGGGGCCTGAAGCAGGCCGACCATGGCCGTCACGATACCGCTTTGCTGAATAAAATCGATTTGCCGTTGGAAGATGGAGTGGGTATCGCTGTCGAAGCCGACAATGAAGCCCCCCTGTACTTGCAATCCGGCTCGCTGAATCTGTTTTACGTTTTCGACCAGGTCACGGTTCTTATTCTGCATTTTGTTGCATTCAGCCAGACTTTTTTCATCCGGAGTTTCGATCCCGATAAAGACCATATCAAACCCGGCCTCTACCATCATCTCCATCAATAGCTCGTCGTCGGCAAGATTGACGGAGGCTTCGGTGTAAAACGGCACCCCTCTCCTGTCTTCCTGCCATTTGATGAGCGCGGGCAAAAGCTGGGTCTTGAGATATCTTTTGTTGGTGATGAAGTTGTCATCCACGAAGAAGACCGGTCCACGCCACCCCAGGTCGTAGAGACCATTTAACTCGGCAATAATTTGCTCAGCGGTCTTGATGCGGGGCCGGTGCCCGAATAACGCGGTCACGTTGCAGAATTCGCAATTGAACGGGCAGCCCCGGGAGAACTGGATGCTCATCGAGGCATACCGCTTCAGATCGGCCAACTTCCACATAGGAGCCGGCGTCTTCCTTATGTCGCAAAACTCGGATGTCTTGTAGACGCGCCTGGCGCATCCTCTTTCCAGATCCGCCAGAAAAAGCGGGAGTGTCAGTTCGGCTTCATTCAGCACGAAATGATCGACGTCCTTAAACTCCTCGTACTCGCTCGTGAAGAGCGGCCCGCCGGCAACTACCTTGAGGCCCGCTTCCTTGCACCGGGGAATGGTTTGACGCGCCGAGTTTTTTTGCACAATCATAGCGCTAATGAACACGCAATCAGCCCATGCCAGGTCTTTTTCAGTGAGCTTTGTCACGTTCAGATCAACTAAACGCCTTGACCATTCTTTAGGGAGCATGGCGCCCAGTGTCAGCAGGCCCAGCGGTGGCAAGGCCGCTTTTTTGTGTATGAATTTAAGCGCATGCTTGAAACTCCAGAATGTGTCCGGAAATTCCGGATAGATCAGCAGAACATTCATGGCGGTTATTACCTCCTGCAAAATGTATCGAGACCGGCGATCCTTTTTTGAAAAACAAACGCAGGGGGTAGGTGGGTAAATGGTGAGATCGCTGATTGTTGGGATTAAAGGATCACGTTAAAATAATTATAATTGAAAAAGACTATGAGGGTCAATCAAAATCTAACATCAATATCTAACCCACAGTGCTTTGCCGCGCTTTCATCCAGCATTTTCGAAAGCCCGCCTCTTTCTTCAGGGAGAAAACCGAGCACCTTCTGCCATACTTCCTCATCTTCCATGCAAAAATAGAGGCATACCCCCGGCGCTCGTGTTTTAATCCATTCTGCCATTTTGCGGTAGATCTCGATGCGCAACGGCTTAAAGTAGCGCATTTTTTTGTCCAGACCTTGGATAAACTCTCCATAAATAATTTTAGAATCAGGAAAGCGGTTTTTGATGATAGGTTTTAAGGAAGGCATGAACCGGAAGGTCCCAAGGCTGATCCATACAATGTTTTGGGGGTCAATTGATTCAAAGAGGCGAGTAATCACCTGCTGATAGTCGTCTTTCCAGCCATCGTAGATGACTAAAGGGTCAAAGTGGAATGCAAGGGGGTATCCCCACTTTTGGCATCGGGCCGCTGCATTCAACCTTGCCTCGAGTGTTGTGGTACGGCGCTCTTCTTTCTTGATAACGGCAGAGGTGTTCAGAGACCAGGCCAGGATGGTTTTCCGGTTGTGTGAAAGAGGGGCAAGATTGTCTATGGCGACAGTCTTTGTTTTGAGTTCCAAGACAGCGCGGTTTTGTGAGGCAAAGCGGGAAATAAGGATTTCAGCAAGGGGAAGGGCCGACTCCCATATAAGACTGTCGGTGAATTCGCCGGTCCCGATCCTATGAAAACTATCAGCCGCAGATCCGAGTGAATCGAGTTCGCAAAACATGTCGTCGTGATTGACAAAAAGCTGGAGCACCGGAGGGTTAAAGTATGCCTGCAGGATACAGTAGGCACAATCCATGGAACAGAAGGTACCTATATGGAGTATATGGTAACCGCAGCAGATGTATGACCGGGTACCCGGGCAGGGACGAAGAAAAGGCCCCCTGTTTTTTGTAAGAAAAAGAGTGCGCTTTCCTTCTGAGATCGGGTCCTTTGATTGCCGGACGGCATCATATACAGCAGTAATGTCGGAGACCGTTTGCTGTGGAGTGTTCGGG
>JAFDAE010000194.1 GCA_019314005.1 Deltaproteobacteria bacterium
GGGCCGAATGTTACGATTTGAAGGGATTGTCGATTAACATTCCTTCGATAATTTGACCGTCGTTTAAATCTTCTGTGAGAACTTTACTGACCTTTGCCCTGGAGGCAGCGGCAATTATAAGGGCGTCCCAGAAAGATAGCTTGTATCTTTCTTCGATTTCTGATGCCCTGAGAACTGAATCAGCCCTGTTAGTTTCAATATGCCAAGAAGTGTAATTTTCAATTATACCGCGCGCATTAGTATAGGTGAGTGGTTGGGGTATTTTTTTTGTGACGTTGACGTAAAATTCCTGGAGTACCTGTGTGCTTATAACGCCGTTTTCATTTCCCCATAGTTCTTCAATAATAGAAGCAGCAACATCATGCTTTGGGCCTGCGTCCAGATCATGCGCATAAATCAGTATATTTGTATCGACGAAAATCTTATCTTTCATGAAGTTCTTCTCTCGACACAGTAATCTTGCCGCCGAGGTGACATCCTGTTCTTAGATTTGCAATAGCGCGCCTTTTTGCTGCTTCGTAACTTTCAGCAGACTCGATCATTTCCCTTAATTCCTGTGCGAGCAACTTACTGACCGATGTATCTCTTTTAGCAGAAATGACCTTAGCCTTTTTGATTAAATCTTTATCCAAGCTTAAAGTAATATTCTGTTTCATCTTTCGTCTCCTTGAAATGTTCACGTAATATACGTGTAACATTGAAGCGATGTTATGGCAAGAGATAAGTTTAGGATTACGGGATAAGGAATATGTAGTTAGCCCATTCATGGGCGTTTTAAAAAGGCACAAAGTGACATAGGCACAGAGGCACAAAGTATAAAGAAACGAGGGTTATGTGATAAGGAATAGGGATGCCGATGAATCAGCTCACTTCCTTTAATTTACCGCTGACGAGTTTGTGCAATGTACTTGAAATAAGAGTCTGATATGGAACGCCTTCTTTGGTTGCTTTTTTCCTGATTCTCTCCAAATCACGAGATGAGACTCTGATATTGATGCGGCTGTCTTTCTTTAGGGTGTTTCGTGCCGCTTCTTCAAGCTTTCGCTTTTCTTCTCTGAAGTTGAGTATACTCTCAAATTCTCCACGCTCAAAATCACTCAATATTTTAAGTTCTTCCTCGTCAAGCATGAGCTTGTTTGTCTTCATGGCAAATACTCCCTGGTTGCTTTTCGACTGGGAATTATTGTTTTCAGAAATCGAGTTCCTTTCTTCTTCACATAGGGTACTAAATAAACGTAGTCTTCTATATTGAGAATAATAATATTCTGATTGGGATATCGGCCTTTGTCGGGGTGTCTGATAACATCTAGTACATCACCATTCTGAATGTGAAACACTACATCCTCGAAGCCGATACCTCTGGTCTTTTCAAGAAACAAATTTTTTTCATCGTCCCAGTCGAATTCATTCATTTTGAATTGAACAGCGAGCGCATTCCCCGCTGCTTGCGGCGGGGTTAGCGAGCGAATATAACATAAACATTTACCTTAACAATCGGAGATTCTCCGCAACTTGTTGCGGGGATATTCAATATGATAAACTAGATGTGTGCCTATTGTCAACAGAACAATTGTCCCCTTTAAGAATGAAACGATCTATTATTATATGGAGTTTGAGATTGCCGTGTCGCTTGCGCTCCTCGCAATGACGAAGGGAATTAGAATAAAGATGCCTGATGAATCAGGCAGCTACAAAAAAATGGTCATTTCTCATTCAGGCCGTTTTTCCCTTTGGCATATAGTTTCCTGCATGTCGGACAGGTCAGTTCTTTATTAAGCGTTTCGCCGCACTCGCAAACCCACCCGATTTGTTTTGAAGGATTTCCTGCCATGAGGGCGTGGTCTTGGACATCCTTTGTGACTACTGCCCCTGCTCCAATAAAGGCATATCGACCGATGGTGTTGCCGCATACTACCGTAGCATTGGCCCCTATTGTCGCGCCTTTCTTCACCAGGGTAGGGCGGGACTGGTCCATTTTTCTGATCTCCGCCCTTGGATTGTAAACATTGGTGAATACCATGGAAGGACCGCAAAAGACACCGTCTTCGAGGGTAACGCCTTTATAGACGCTGACATTGTTCTGAATCTTGCAGTTATTACCGATTGAAACATCGGGCCCTATAACAACGTTCTGACCGATGTTGCAGTTTTTGCCGATTTGTGATCCCGACAGGATATGGGAAAAGTGCCAGACTTTCGTGTTATCACCGATTATGCAACCTTCATCGATTTCTGCGGTCTTATGAATTAAAGGATTAGGAGATGTCGGAGGAGGAGTTAGGGGAGTAGCGTTGCCCAGAAGGCTATGAGAGGCGAGCTCCAATATTTCCAGCACCTCCACGGCGTTCTGTGCGTCGGCAATTTCTATGGGATCACCATTCAGGTGATCGACAAAATATTGAAGCTCTTCGGCAAGGGGCATCCTTCTCTCGTAGGGGATGACTTCCGTGGGGCCGTCGCGTTTTATCGGTTCTCCCTGAACCCAGTCTATTCCTTTTTCATAAAAGAGAATGTTTTTCTCGTCTGAAGAATCCTCATACGAAAACATACCCTTCGAACCTATAACGACAATCCGGTGTTCCTTAAAGGGGTGCAGCCAGCTGACAAATATATGACCTACAACATTATCAGGGTAGGTGAGGACTGTCATTGACGAATCGTGATTATCGGGACGCAGGAATACCCCGCCTCTCGATATGATTTCTTTCGGGAAGCTACCGATCAGATACTGAAATATTGAGATGTCGTGCGGTGCAAAACTCCACAGAATGTTTTCCTCAGTTCTCACTGTTCCCAGGTTGAGGCGATTGCTGTAAATGTATTCGAGCTTCCCTATTTTGCCGTTCTCGATAAGTTCCTTTATTTTTCGTATTGCTGGATGAAAGAGGAGGAGGTGCCCTACCATCAGGTTGGTTCCGTTTTCTTCGGAAAGTTTCTTCAACTTACGTGCGTCTTCAGCCTTCAGTGTTATAGGTTTCTCGACAAGGACGTGCTTTTTTTGACTGATCAAGAATTCGGCAATTCGGAAGTGGGTTTCTGCCGGTGTTGCCACGGTAAAGCCGTCGAAGTTTTCCTTAATCGCCTCTTTGACGCTGGCGAAGAGCTTTATATCGGGATAGATTTCACTCAGCTCTTTCCGGGCTTCTGCACTCGCCTCAACAACTCCACCCAGGAAGCCAAGATCATTTAATGTCCTGATATGGTTCTTACCCCATTGACCGGCACCGACAACGCATATGTTTTTTGGCATTATTCCTGTTCCTTATTATCCTTTGTTTATTATTAAGATTGATTCGCTTAATATGAGGCCTGATAAATCAGGCAGCTACAAGTAACGTGGTCATTGCGAGGAGTGAAGCGACGAAGCAATCTCGTAAATATTTTTCAATTTCTGAACACCTTGAGTTTTAAATCTTTTATTGGTCTGAAATGCTTTGCATTGCTTGTCATGAGGGTTAGATTATTTTCAGTTGCTGTTGCTGCGATTATGGCGTCACCTGCCCGTAAGCCAGATGACATGGAGTACATCTCAATGTAAATAGAAGCCCGATGGCCGATATTTTCGGTAAGAGGAAGGATAGTAAACCCGAAAGTGGACAAAAAATCTTTTGTATATGCTTGTTGTTTTTTGTTTTTTGCTGCCTGCAACAATTCCATATAAGATTGAATAGACAGATATCGCTCTTCTTCGCGATCGATTATCTTCGCCGCTTTATCACTGCCTCTTTGAACCCATATGAAAATATCCGTATCAAAGATCATATGCGAGGCTTCCTTAAATCTTCTATGTCTTCATCTATGGGTACGGTATCATGCTTGGACATACCAAAATAAGCATGGTCCCTGATACTCTTTTCAGATTTACTCATTTTGGCCACGATGATTCCTTTTACCTTTCCGTGATAGAGAATCTCTACATTTTCGTTTCTATCCAAGGCCTTAAGGACATCATTCATTTTATAACGTAAATCTACAATAGATGCTTTCATATCTAATGCCCTCTTTTAATTATGTATAGAGGTATTATACATATATGTGATCGGACATGCAATAAATAAAGTAAAATGAAACGGCCTGATAAATCAGGCAGCTACGTCGTGATAAAACAAAAAATCGAGATTGCCACATCCCGATGTAATCGGGACTCGCAATGACAAGTTATCCCTTTAACCTTGTTTTAAAACCTCATCCTTTATCCGCTTCATATGACCACGGCCGAGTCCTTTTACCTCGCAGCCAAGTTCAAAGAAACGCCGAATCTTATCGTCGTCAAGAATTCCGAAGCAGTCAATAATGGCAGCTGGGCTGCCTGCCATTTCATATATTTCGTCGGGAGTGAGTTTAAGGTACATTTCATGGCGAACTGCCAAAACGACTGCGTCAGCATCCTTAAGGGTTTCTGAAAGATCCTCGTCAATTCTCAGCTCCGAGAGCTTTTCCTGATTTCTAAAAAATCTCGACCAGGAATGGCCGGTAGCAGGGTAGGTGTCCTGTTTTTCGAGTTCCCACTAGTGTTTCACGTAAGGATCGTGGACTCGTACCTCTCCGCCCATTTCCGTGATCTTACGCACGATAATTTCGGAACCGCTGTACCGCGTATCTCCCACATCTTCACGATATGATGCACCCAGAAGGGCAATCTTGGAGGCGGCAACGATAACCCATCAAGGTATGATAAGCCCAGACACCGAGGCCGCCATCCTTGGGAAGACAGTATCCTCCTATACCGGGGCCTGGAAATATCATATTAGAGTGGGTCGGGCGAACCTTTATCGCTTTCATAACCTTGATGAGATCAACGCCATTTCGTTCAGCGTAAAGGCTCCATTCGTGCAGATAGGCGAGAATGGTTGCCCGGTATGAATTTTCCACTATTTTGCATGTTTCGCTTTCCATGGGGCGGTCGAGAACGGTGAGAGGAAATTTTTCAACATTAAGGACGTCGGAAAGAAATTTCGTCACGCGCGAACGGGCCTCGTCATTAATACCGCTGCATACACGCCAGAAATCACGAATGGATGCGACATAATCTCTACCGGGCATGACCCGTTCAAATGAGTGTGCCAGGAGAGGCTCTTTATCTCCCATCCCCCGTTTCTGAAATTCCTTCTTAATAAGAGGGTAGGCGATATATTCGGTAGTTCCGGGAGGAACCGTTGTTTCAATCAAAACCAGACAATCGGGTCGTATCTTTTCACCGATTATTTTCAGACCATCTTCAAGGGCGGCTATTTCGGCTCTTCCTTCTCGTACGTCTCCCAGTGTCTCTTTGAAATAATCACACTGTATATCGACGACAATACAATCGGCGAGAGAAAGTGCATCGTAAGTATAGGTGGCAATCATTGTCTTCTTTTCGTTCACGCATCGATCAATCAAAGGGGCAACCTCGGGATCTTCAGCATCAACAGGTGCTATACCGCGATTAATGTTCGGTATCTTCCAGTAGGATCGTGTCGAGGGGCGCTGCATACCGATAACAAATTTGTTTGGTTCACCGGTTTTCTTATCAACGGAATCTGCTACAACACCAGCCATGACTGCCCCGACAAAACCGAGACCCATAACGACGACAATTTCTCTCCCAAGATTGTGCTGCTGCTCGGCTATTGTTTTCAGCCTTTCAAATTCCGCAGCGTATTCATCTTTCCCCGGAAGTTTGAATGATTCGCCAGTAGGTGAAATAGATACTGAATTAATTTCTTCGGTGTTCATGCGGTAACTCCTTAAGGTAATTATTTGTCAATGTTATTAAATGGCGAATAAATAATAACGGCGCCCGATGAATCGGGCAACTACACAAAAACAAAGTGTGGCATGCCCCGATAATATCGGGGCTAAAGCAAACACAAGAACGCTATTTTATACAGCTCCGCCCTCTGAATTACAAGGGGGAAACCTTAGTAATCTGTTAATATATACAATGATATTGCGATACTGAAGCTATTTATGGGAGCTTTTAACCCTTAATCCTTGACCCTTGACTCCCTAATCCTTAATCCTACTCCTTATTCGCCTCCCATATCAATAATCGTGGGCGCTTTTCCAGGCTCGGCATAAAGTCCCTGAACTCTTCTCTGGTCAGAACGAGTGAGCGAATTTTCCGCTTTATATATCGTTCAGTTTTTCTGCTCAGATCTCCGAGATGATTCTGAT
>JAFDAE010000576.1 GCA_019314005.1 Deltaproteobacteria bacterium
CGGTCAGGTGGACTGGCTGGTTAGGCCTTTGTGCCGTTCAGGTTCTATCCGGTCACGATTTGAAACGCCAAGGCGACGCCCTTTTTCTAAAAGTTTCAGACATAAAGAGCGTATCTTCTCCAGTTCATGGAAAAACTCACGCTGTGCCTCCTCCGCTGGCAAACAATCAAAAAGGTCTGGTAACTGTACCCCATGACTCATGATTGCATTGGCCTGTTTGCTTCTGAGATGTTTTCGTACATAAAGACAATTGTCCGCATGGTAAAAGCGTTGAATAGACTCTGTAGCACTTATGACTCCACTGGCTAATGACTGGGCTATTCCCAGATTCAAAAGTGCAAAGAGTTCCAACTGCTGTGTTGGTTTCCCACGTGAATCCGAGAGAACGATATGGAATGGATGATTTTGTTTCATGTTTTTGCCCTCCTGGAAAAGAATTTGACACCGGCAACGCTACCGGATTCGTGTTCAAAGTAATGAGCTTCGCCGAAATTCCCCTGCTTGATTACTTTTTTCCATTTGCCTACACGTAAATGTCGCAATTCACGAAGCACTGCTCGGTTACGTACCGGGTACTTGAGAGTACCACCACGAACAGGCGTCCAACCTTGCGGTACTGAACCGGACTCATAGATTTCTGCATAAAGGTTAAGCGGCATTCGTATCCCTTAGCAAGATTTTTTCGAGGTTTCATGAAACAATTATTACCGGACTTGTAATATTGAACACCACTGATTTCGCAGCGAAACTAGCCTAATGTGTATAACCTGCACCCAAAGCCAACAAAGACCTTGGTAAATACGACTTTTTACATGGGTTACGCAAAATAAAAACCAGCGCGACTTTGGGTGTCAGGTGAACGATTGTTAGGCGATATTATTAAAATATCAATGTGTTATACTAATATTAATCAAAACAAAATCTTAAATTTGCACCTCCAATTATTCACTTCTAATGACTGGAAGATAATGACAATCAGTTACTACATAACCTTACATGTATGCATCTTACGGCTACTTTATTGGTCAATTACGCATATACTCTATCATCATCTTCATTGTAATCAGAAGAACCGCACTCAGGACATGGGGGACCATCGTATTCACAGTATTTTGTATCACAATCACGACAAGTATACACTGGAAACCAATTCGATGAAATGGCATCTTTTGCCTCACGACCACAATATGGACAAGAATCATAAGTACTCATTTTCTCTATTATCGCCTAACGTAGAGCTCACCAGCACCAAAAGCTAATGATGACTTTGCAAAAGCGATGTTTTATACTAAAAATAGCAAAGGCTAAAAACGCGCGGGCTTTTGGTGTCAGGTGTAGCGGTTGGTTAGCCCACTGCGTGTTAATTATATTCTTTTCTTGCGTTTGAACTAAGTTGATAACCAATATATCTTGCCCATAATAGCATACTAAACTCTCGTTGTTTTTTTGTTATTTCATTTTGTTGCATACTTTCAATTAAATCAAAAAACGTTAAGACTTTAAAATTTGAATAGTTTGGATTTAAAAAGCTACTAAATTGCTCCCCCGTTTTCTTTGCCGAATCATCTTCTGGCGCACAAAATACAGCAGTGTTAACAAACGAATATTTACCACTCTGCAATAATGATTCTGCAATTAACTGGTTTCTGAATATTTGATTAAACTTTGATGAAATTAACTGTTCGTAGCTTGTGCTGAACGCTTTGCTTGAATTATAAATATCTTTATATCTGTCACTACTGTATTCTTTTGGTGAGAATGCTTCTGTGTATTTACACTCAATGCCTATAAGTCCAAGCTTTCCTTCTTCCAAAACTTCTACGGCAACATCAAAGGCTGAATTATCATTTGTAAATATTTCTTTCGGTGTCGGAGCATACTCAAACAGCACTTTTTTCACTTCAGATATTTCAGGATAGAATTTAGCGAATACCTTTTGCGCAAACTCTTTATCGAGATAAAATGCTCCAAAAAAATTAAAGCAAAGTGGCTGGCTTGACAATAAATTCCCTCTCAATCTATCTTCTTGAATTATTCCTGGAGCATCACTTTGTCTTTTCTGGAGGACATCATTAACAACTTCAGCAATTTCCTTTGATAAAAAATTTCCTTCATAACTATTGTTGGATTTTACTGTATTACAAATATCTTCGCTTTTATTGTTCGGTCTTGGCCCCTGCATTTCGCCCAATACAAAAGCACGCCACCATCCTTGATGGATTCGAGCAGTTTTAACTCTGTTATTTTCCTTTCCAACAATATCCCCAATTTTATCCTTCATATTGCCACCTGATTATAGTTGAAGGGTTAACATAGATTAGACGGCCTAATAGCCGTAGTTAATTACGACTAATTGCCGCTACAAAATCATAATGTATAAACAATACAATGTATTAATATTAACATTGTTTTATATTGAAAT
>JAFDAE010000195.1 GCA_019314005.1 Deltaproteobacteria bacterium
TCGGCATTTTACATTTATCATTCTTCATTTATCATTGTTAAAAAGAATGCTTCCGTATTAAATGACAAATGTCAAATGACAGATGACAGATGATATATAACAGTTACTTCTTATCATCTTTTACTTCTTCAAAGTCGGCATCTACCACGTCTTCCTTTTTTGACGGCTCCTCCTCAGGTTGCGCGCCGGCCTCCTGTGCTTCTGCAGCTTGGGCATACATGGTTTCGGCCAGCTTATGGGAAGCCTGCATCATCTCATCTGTCATTTTTTTGATCTCTTCTGCATCTTCTCCCTCCATAGCCTTTTTAAGACGCTCAACAGCTCCTTCAATGTTTGTTCGAGTAGCGGAATCTACCTTGTCCCCTAACTCCTTAATCGATTTTTCCGTACTGTAGATCATACTGTCAGCCGTATTTCGTGCCTCTACCAACGCTTTTTTCTTCTTGTCCTCTTCGGAATGCATTTCAGCATCCTTGACCAATTTATCGATTTCTTCCTCACTTAAACCACTCGATGCAGTAATCTTGATCGACTGTTCCTTGCCTGTCCCTAAATCTTTAGCTGCAACATGCACAATACCGTTGGCATCAATATCAAAAGAAACCTCAACCTGTGGTACGCCCCGGGGCGCCGGTGGAATACCCACCAATTCAAATCGTCCCAGAGTCTTATTATAGGCTGACATTTCACGTTCTCCCTGGAGGACGTGAATAGAAACCGCAGGTTGATTGTCAGCGGCTGTCGAGAAGACCTGACTCTTTTTCGTAGGAATCGTGGTGTTCTTTTCAATCAGCTTGGTAAACACCCCGCCCAGCGTCTCAATGCCAAGGGAAAGAGGTGTGACATCAAGAAGAAGCACATCCTTAACATCTCCTTTAAGAACACCGCCCTGAATGGCAGCCCCCATTGCAACAACCTCATCAGGATTAACCCCCTTGTGGGGATCCCGTCCAAAGACTTTTTTGACGACCTCCTGAACAGCGGGCATACGGGTCATCCCGCCCACCAAGACGACTTGATTGATATCAGAAGGCTTCAAGCCTGCATCCTTCAGGGCAATCTCGCATGGGGAGACAACTCGGTTCAATAGTTCCGACACCAGCGCTTCCAGCTTGGCCCGTGTCAACTTAATATTCATATGTTTTGGTCCGCTTGCATCAGCCGTGATAAAAGGGAGGTTGATATCGGTCTCTACGGATGTGGACAATTCCATTTTGGCCTTTTCAGCTGCCTCTTTCAGGCGCTGAAGAGCCATTTTGTCGCTTCGTATATCAATCCCTTGATCCTTCCTGAATTCATCCGCCAAATAATCGATAATACGCAGATCAAAATCTTCTCCGCCGAGATGTGTATCCCCGTTAGTCGCTTTTACTTCAAAGACACCATCGCCTATCTCAAGGACGGAAATATCAAAGGTTCCTCCTCCTAAATCGAAAACAGCTATCCGCTCATCCTGTTGTTTATCCATTCCATAGGCAAGCGAAGCCGCTGTTGGTTCATTTATTATTCTGAGGACATTAAGCCCTGCAACCTTACCCGCATCCTTAGTTGCCTGGCGTTGGCTGTCATTGAAGTAAGCCGGCACAGTAACAACGGCATCCGTTACCTCTTCGCCAAGATATTCTTCCGCGGTTTTCTTCATTGACTGAAGAATAAAAGCCGAAATTTCCGCGGGGCTGTATTCTTTGTTACGCACTTTAAGACGGGTATCACCGTTAGACGCCTTTACGATCTTATACGGCAGTATTTTGCTATCATTCTGAACTTCGGATGAATCATATTTTCTACCGATCAAACGCTTTACGGCAAACACGGTATTTTCAGGGTTGGTAATAGCCTGTCTCTTGGCTATCTGTCCAACCAACCTCTCACCACTATCAGTAACAGCCACAATGGATGGCGTGGTACGCCCCCCCTCCGGGTTGGTAATAACCTTGGCGTCCTTACCCTCCATAATCGCCACACATGAGTTTGTTGTTCCCAAATCTATTCCTATAACTTTGCCCATATTATGCCTCCTAACCTTGTTTAATCTTTCTTTTCATCACATTCAGCAGCTTGTTTAGCCACTACTACCATCGAAGGTCTTAACAACCGATCGTTGATCATATATCCTTTTTGCATTTCCCTTAAAACAATATTGTTTGGTTGAGTATCCGATTCTTCGCCCATAACTGCTTCATGGAACCTCGGATCAAAGGGTTTGCCTACCGCTTCAATCGGAACAACTCCGAATTTTGAAAAACTCGACATAAACTGTTTGAGCGTCATTTCCACTCCTCCAATGACCGCCTCACAATCCGAATTCCCGGAAACATCCAATGCGCGTTCCAGGTTGTCAATTATAGGCAAAATCTCCTTGAATACCGCTTCACTGGCAAATTTTCTAAAATCTGCCATCTCTCGTTCCGACCTTTTCTTAAAATTTTCAAATTCAGCAGAGGTCCTCAATACTCTGTCATAATGTTCTTTTGCCTCTGCGTCCTTTTCTTTTAGCTTCTTTTGAACCTCCTTGAGTGTTTCCGCATGGTGTCTCTTTTTAGCACCTTTCTTTTTCGGGTCTTGAGAATCTTCAGGCGAAATACCTTCTTGCGGCCCTTTGTCTACAGGCCCTTCCGCATTTATCGCCTCTTTGTTATCGTCCACTTGAGCCTCCTTGTCGCCCGTTGTTCTTTTATCTTGAAAAAATAAGACACTATAATGGTTTGTCAAGCGTATGCGTGATAAATTCTTAATTAGACGAGGCACCCTCGGATTGACGTTTTTTAAGCGCGCAATAGATCCGGTTGAGCGTTTCCTGTTTCTGCAACGCCCAAGGTGGCGCTACTAATAATGATCGCTCTGGATCTCCAGTTAAGCGGTGTATGATGATATTCGGCGGGAGGTGGGAAAGAAAGTCCGCGACCAGTTCAACATATTCCTGTTGTGAAAGACAATTGTAGTCGCCCTGTCGGTATAAAGCAGCCAAAGGTGTCCCCTCAAGAATATACAAGCTGTGTATCTTGATACCATCTATCTTCAGCTCTGTTAGGACCTGGGCTGTCTCCATAATATCTTTTCGGGATTCACCAGGGAGGCCAAGAATGACATGAGTACAGATATATATTCCTTTGCCTTGGGTTAAATGGACCGCGCTGACAAAGTCTTCAAATGTATGCCCTCTGTTGATCCTCTTGAGGGTTTTGTTATGCATTGATTGCAAACCATACTCCAACCAGACCAAATAATCGGAGGTATAAGTGGCAATCATGTCTGATTTCTCTTCATCAATACAATCCGGTCTGGTACCTATGCAAAGCCCTACTATGTCCGGGTCTGACAGCGCTTCATCATAAAGTCGGCGGAGCGTGCTACATGGCGCATAAGTATTAGAAAACGATTGGAAATATGCCAAAAATTTTTTTGCCTTGTACCGTTTGACAGCAAAGGCCTTCCCTTGGGATATCTGCTCCTTGATAGAGACATTGTGTCCTGCAGCACCTGTACCTGATCCCTTGGCTCCACAAAATATACAGCCTCCATAAGACTTGGTGCCGTCTCTATTCGGGCAGGTAAGTCCTGCATCAACTGTGATTTTTTGCACCCTGCAACCGAATCTCTCTCTTAAATGGGTATTGAAATCGTTCAGCAGATTATGTTTCATGGGTTTAAAATATCGATCGGTCATCTTAGAGTCAATAATTTTGGCTGTTCCGTACATGGCCTTTTACGAACCCGTCAATTTTGACCTCTTGAAATGTCTTAATATCTTAACGTTGCAATTAGGATCTCATGCTCAAGCAACATCTTGAGGGCATCATTTATGTTGGGGACTATAATATCAGCATTAAGTAAGGCATATGTGGCAGCGCCTTCTCCCTGTATGGTACAGATGGAAAGCCGTGCCACCTTGAACATTTCCACGTCAATATTTCCGTTGCCGATACATACTGTTTGACCAACCCCAATTTTTTCAACAAAGGACCTCTTTTGACCGGCGGACGTGGTCAATATTGCCTCCATTCCCGAAAGTTCCGGAAAAAATTTCCCAAGCCTCCCTCGTGTGTCACCGGACAGGATATATATCTTAAGTCCGTTTTCCTCAAGCGTCTTCAGGTATGGCAACACCCCTGGTATCAATTCCCCCGATTCGGTGATGGTACCGTTTAAATCAAGGACAACGTTTTTGATCTCAAGCAGGCCGAAACCAGGGATATCGATTTTTATCATTGTTAGTTCTCCTCGATTTTGTGTTGAGGCCGCCTCTAACTGATCAACTCATTATGATCTCGTACAAAGGCTTTGATGGGATTATCTTGGTGTATATTATCTATCAGTTACCATCTATCATTTCACATTTACCATTAAAAAAATGATAGATGATAAATGTGAAATGATCAATGATAAATGAGAGTTTTATCAAGTGACCAATAAAGCACACTGAAGGCTCTTTACAAAGTCATCATAATCTGAATTGAGAAGTAAATGTCGAGTTTTGGTATTGAATATTTTAATACTTGTTAAAGGATTTTTACAGAAGCGAAGAAAGGATGGGAATTAGTATACATGAAAGATTATGAACAGATGTCTTCCTTAAGACACCCGGTTCACATATCACTACACATTACTATGTCTTTTTCCGAGGACAGTGTCATATCCTGTTAGATTGGGCAGTTAATCGAGATAGTCCTTCCGTCCACACTTTCTATTGTGCATCCCAATTGTGAAGTAACTATTGACACGATTTGCAAAAAGTCTTGATCTTCTTGTAACATTTCCTTTGTCTCCTTTTATATCGTTTTATATTGTTTCTTGTTTTTAATTTTAGTGCATATACCGTACCATCTTTTAAATGACACTCCCTTTATAATATTTATCGGACAAATTGCTGGAAAATTAAATCAAATTATCGATTATGATACAATATTGCTCTAATTCCGTTAAATCACAGTCCCCCTATTTCGTTATAATTCAATAAAATTACTCAATTTACCAAACTCCTTGAACAACGGTCCACCAACTATGCCGTCAAACGTAATTGTAATAGAAATCGGGAACTAACAGGACTAACTCATGACGGTTTCGTAAAAAGTCTTTGATCAGCGTATCATGGTCACTTTTGACCAATCGAGCCAATTGAAGACTTTTTGACGAAACCATTAGACGTCAAACAAGGATTGTTAGCTCAGAGTGAGCGCTTGTTAAATTGGGAGAAAGGCTATAGATTTGAACAATGGAGTGTCATTTTCATGACATTTTTTTGTATTAAACTTACCTTCTTTGGCCTCCACAAGTTTGTTGTTCAGTAATAATTTGCAATCTTCCCTTAATCAAATCGTCTACGACTGCCCCTACGTTCTCACTGTTAGGTGAATAATAGACTTCAATTCCTACTTGGCGAAAGCCAAGAAATGGACGCATTCCAATCCCACCGACAATGAGAGCATTGGCATTCTGTTGGCTGAGTAAATTTACCGGGACCATACAACCGCCCTGTGCGTGCGACACGTTCTCGACAATGCTGGTATTTTTTATTTCACCATCTTCAATGTCTACAATGGTAAATACGTCACAGTGCCCAAAATGCCCTGCTCTTTCTGCTTCCAGTCCCCCCGGATTTACAGAAGGGACAGCAACTCTTATGTTCATTGGTTTAGTTCTCCTTTCATTTTTTACGAAATCATCATGTTTGTTTTATAATATATAACATTACTTCGACTGTGTCAAAAAAGTAACAAGTCCGGTAATCGGCATGACCA
>JAFDAE010000577.1 GCA_019314005.1 Deltaproteobacteria bacterium
TCAGTAGATACCAGCTGGCTGCCAGTAGTGGGGGACTGGGATGGGGATGGTACAGACACGATTGGGATGTACAGCAGGACGCAGAAAACCTGGTACCTGAAGGATGCCAATACTGATGGTTGGGGAGATGTCTCGACGGTCCGTTTTGGATCAGTAGATAGCACTTGGCTGCCGGTGGTAGGAGACTGGAATGGCAATGGCACAGATACGATTGGTATGTACAGCAGGACGCAGAAAACCTGGTACCTGAAGGGTGGCAATACTGACGGTTGGGGAGATGTCTCGACGGTCCGCTTTGGATCAGTGGATACCAGCTGGATCCCGGTAACTGGAAAGTGGTGAGAGAAGGATTAGCCCTGAAGGGAAATTTTAGAAATTGATCCACCTTTCGGTTCTCTAATCAGGCTCGCAAAAGAATAACAATAAATCAGTCATAAACCCCGTGATGAAAAAATCATTCCGGGGTTTATTTTATTAATCGAGGTACCGATCCAAGATAGTAAATTGAAATTCTGGTGCAGTTTGAGTGCAAATAGGATGAAGGAGGTGGACACAATAGAAACTATAGACTGAACCATCCCTATCGAGTGTAAACAATGGAGGGGATGTACTCCATAATAAGGGAAGACTCTTTTCTATCTGATTCGAAGTCAGTAACTTGTTTGTATAAATGGAAATTTCTACGATCCTCCTACTTGGAACGAACTTCAATGTTGTTGGTGTTTTTCACAGAGTTTATCCAAATGGCTATGAGGAAGCTCATTCTGGATTGAAATAAATTAAATATTATGTATAATGATTTATATAGTTTCCCCTTTATCGTTATTCGAAAGCAGTGTTTAATTAGTAGTTGATCATCATTCTGGATATTTTCAATGATCAAATAATAATATTAATTATCCCAGATTAATCGACGGAGGTTATATGAACCGAAATTTTCTCTTCTCTACCAAAGTATTTAGAATAATCACTATAGTTATTATCGGGATACCCCTGCTGGCTAGTTCACCGGTAAATTCCAACCTTCCTATTAACACAGTTGAAGATCTCTCCTTCCAGGAGATGGTTGAATCCTCTCTGGTTGATTTGGAAAGAGGTGTTCCTCTGAAAGACAACAATAGTGAAAACCGGAATGAAGGCGGTGGTGGAGTAGTCTTCCATAACAACATTATTGGGATGTACAGCCGGACCCAGAAAACCTGGTACCTGAAGGGCGCCAACAATGATGGCTGGGCCAATGTCTCGACGGTTCGCTTTGGCTCAACAGATAGCAACTGGATACCCTTAGTGGGGGACTGGAACGGGGATGGCAAAGATACGATAGGAATTTCCACACTTAGCAGCTGGATACCCGTAGCGGGGGACTGGAACGGAGATGGCACAGATACAGTTGGGATGTACAGCCGAACCCAGAAGACCTGGTATTTGAAGGGCGCCAATGTTGATGGTTGGGGGGGCGTGTGTCACGACGGTCCGCTTTGGCTCAACGGATAGCAGCTGGATACCAGTGGTGGGGGACTGGAATGGGAGTGGCACAGATACGATAGGGATGTACAGCCGGACCCAGAAGTCCTGGTACCTGAAGAGCGCCAACAATGACGGCTGGCCGAATGTCACGACTGTCCGGTTTGGCTCAACAGATAGCAGCTGGTTCCCGGTTGTGGGAGATTGGGATGGGCAATCATATGTTTATACCGGACAGGTGCACGAAACGATTGTACTTGCTGCGGGAGAGAAGAGTTCCACGACTGCCTACTGTCCCAGCGGGAGTATTTTGATCAGCGGTGGATACGCAACCTTTGAAGATGTATTAGTTTATACTCAGAGATGGATGAACGGTGGCTGGCGGGGTTATGCAAAGAACAATGCGAGTGTCAGCAGAGCAATTAACGTGTATGCCACCTGTCTGTATAATGTTCCGGCTTATACAAGACTGGTTTGGAGCCAAGTTTCCGTGCCTGCATTTGATAATGGGCATCCTGTGGTACCGTGCCCCATTGGGAGTGTTATCACTGGTGGCGGTTGGGCGGGCAACTCAGATGGGAGTCTTAGAATTTATAACAGCTCCACGTCGGGTAATGGATGGGAAGTGTGGGCTGAGAACACGAGCGGATCGAGTGAATTGCTCAATGCATACGCTATCTGTCTTTCTGGTGTCGGTGCTTTGAGTAATGAAATAATGGAATCTGTTGTAATCTCGCCCGGATACCTCGATAGTGCTTCTCCCGCCTGTGGCGCTGGAGCGTTTGTCACTGGTGGAGGGTTTGCATCCCAGCCGGATC
>JAFDAE010000196.1 GCA_019314005.1 Deltaproteobacteria bacterium
CAAAGCCCTTGAGCTGAGCCCTGAAAACGGATTGTACTTTTACGGGAGAGGGAGGGTTTACTTGCTGTCCGGTGATAAAGAGAAGGCGATAGAAGGGTTCAAACGTGCCGCAGCTTTGGGTAACAGGGACGCCCGTGCTCATTCGTTACCTTCGGTCCAATTCAGGATAAAGCTTTTTCAGACATTCAGGGCAAAGACTGTGGCTGAACTCAGCTTCAGAATGGTCTTGAATATATGATTCGATCTGATTCCAATAGCCTTTATCATCTCGTATTTTCTTACAGGAAGCGCAAATCGGAAGCAAGCCGCTCAGGGTGTTGACCTCGTGGAGCGCGTCTTTGAGCTCTTTAATAAGTTTTTCTCGCTCCTCATCCGCTTGTTTGCGTTCAGTGAGGTCCAGAAAGCTTTCTATCAAATACTCCCGGCCATCCAAACTTACGGCGCCTACTGTCTTGAGAATCGGCATCTCCTTGCCGTTGCACTTCAGTAATACACGCTCAGAGTTGTCTATGATCTGTCCGAGGTCGGTAATCGGGCACTTATCCTTCTGGGCTGGGACACACGTGACCTATAATCTGTTCTTTGGGGATACCAATCATTTCCGCGGCCATTGGATTGACCCCGACTATTTTATGAGATTTCGCATCGATAGTCAAAATTCCAGCCTGTACGGAATCCAATATGGTTTTTAACCGTTGTTCACTTTCCTTCAGCGCCTTCTCCGTCCGCTTGCGAGCGTTGACGATGAATTGGCCATAAGCGCCGAATATGATAAAAAGGCATACGACTAATGAACGCATCCAAGTTTCATGTGGGTCAGGGTAGAGTATTTCATCAAGGAAGTTGGCGTGATCAAATATAAAGGCGTGTACAGCAGCTTCAATGAACCAAAAGAGTACTCCGAGCCCGATTCCGATGAAGACCAGTTTGTAATCAGCTATCCTTCTATGCTTTTTGTTTTTGTCCCTCATCTTGTGCCCTTTTGCCCCTTGCTATTCTTTACGGGTATAGCACAAGATTTCTTTAGCATTTTTCGTGACTTTGCGTCAGGATCCAAACCTTATGTCTTTGATTGATCCCAATAGGGCGATAGCTCTCTGAGCCGTTCAATGATGGGGGGGAGTTTTTCGATAATAAAGTCGATCTCTTTTTCAGTATTGTAAATACTCAGGCTGAACCGGATCGAGCCGTGGGCCGCGGTAAAGGGGACTCCCATTGCCCTAAGAACATGCGACGGTTCTAAAGAGCCTGATGTGCAGGCCGAACCCGACGAGGCGCAGATGCCGAATTCGTTCATCATAAGGAGGATGGCCTCTCCTTCCACGTACTCAAAGCTTATGCTGGTCGTATTTGGAAGCCGGTGCTCGCGGTCGCCGTTGAGCATGGCATTGGGTATCCGCTTAAGGATTTCATTTTCAAGCTTATCCCTGAGATATTTGACCCGTTCGTTTTCCTCTTTTATATGTTTTGCCGCCAATTCACACGCTTTGCCGAGACCGAGGATGGAGGCTACGTTTTCGGTCCCGCCTCTCCGCCCTCTTTCCTGATGTCCTCCGATGAGGAAAGGAGAAAATTTGGTCCCTTTTCGGATATAAAGCGCCCCTACTCCTTTGGGACCATGAAGTTTGTGGCCCGAAAGAGAGAGCATGTCTACCGGGACTTTCCGTACGTCTATAGGGATCTTGCCTACCGCCTGCACCGCGTCGGTATGGAAGACAATCCCTTGGTCGTGCACTGCCTGAGCAATCTCCTCTATGGGAAAAATGACACCGGTTTCATTATTTGCCCACATAATGCTGACAATGGCGGTGTCGTTGGAGAGGCTTTTGTATAGATATTCGAGGTCTAATTTTCCCTGCCGGTCTACGGGCAGGAAGGTTACCCGATATCCGTTTTTGCTCAGATGTTCGCACAAGTTTTTCACCGCGGGGTGTTCCACTCGGGTGGTGATGATATGCCTTCTGTCCGGATGTGACGCAAGCGCTGCGCGGATAGCGGTGTTGTCGCTTTCCGTGCCGCAACTGGTAATGAGGATTTCATCCGGGGCCGCTCCGATCAGACCGGCTATCTTTTTGCGAGCCTCTTTTAACTTACGCGCAACCTGGCCGCCAAAGCTATGCATACTCGAAGGATTTCCATAAAGATCGTGAAAGTAAGGGAGCATCTCTTCTGCGACCTCGGGTGCAACCTGTGTGGTAGCGTTGTTATCCGTATAGATCACTTTCATTGCTGTACCTCCTCTACCACCAGCTCCGGTGTAACTAGTTCACGAAGCTTCGATTCCACATAATGTTTCAGCGTAACCTGTGAGGCGACACATGTGGCACAGGTTCCGCGCAGTTTCACAATGACCTTATTCCCCTCGACATCAATAAGTTCGATATCCCCTCCGTCCTGCTTAAGAGAGGGCTTGATCTCACGTTCCAATGTCTCCTCAATGAGTTTGATCTTTTGAATATTGGTCAGCCGGGTCGGTTTTCTGTGTACCACATGAGGTATGCCGCGGACCTTATCAATAATCTCTTCTATTCTTTCATGACAGCTTCCACATCCTCCACCTGCCTTGGTATAATCGGTCACATCTTCGATAGTGCCCAGGTGATTTTCACGAATCGCGCGTTCAATTTCCAAATCAGTGACACCAAAACACTCGCAGACAATCTCTCCTTCGACCTTCTTTTCAGCTTCACCACGATAATAGGCAATCGCCTTTTCTAAAGCATTTCGACCCATTACAGAACAGTGCATCTTTTCTTTTGGAAGCCCCCCAAGGTAAAGGGCGATATCGTCATTAGTGACCTTTTCAGCTTCTTCCAGGGTCATCCCCTTGATTATTTCAGTCAACGCGGATGAAGAAGCAATAGCGCTTGCGCAGCCAAATGTTTTGAACTTAGCATCCTTAATCCGTTGCTGTTCGTCCAGCTTAAAGGTAAGTGTTAAAGCATCACCGCAGGCCAACGATCCCTCTTCGCCCATGCCGTCAGGGTTCTCAACCTCTCCAACATTTCGCGGGTGCAAGAAGTGCTCTATAACTTTTTCCGTATATTCCCACATGCTTGTTCTCCTGCCTGGTGTTCATCCAGAAATACTCAATAGAATTTGATCTACTCAGGTTTGTCGGGTTCACGGTTTACGGTTTAAGGTTCACGGTTGCTCGTCTTGCTCTCTTCACATTTACAAGGCAGCATAGAGTTTCCTCAAAACTCCGTTGCAAGAACTGGATGAATTCCGCATTTGTATAGCCTCTCTTTCATCAGTCTAACCTTGAACCGTGAACCCCTGAACTTTGAACCTGAACAGTTACTATATATTAAGCACTTTCCCAAGAAAGTGAAGGGGGGGAGGAGCTTTCATCATTTCTTAAAGAGCTCTGTACTGATATACCGCTCTCCGGTGCTGGGAATCACCACGACGATTTGTTTCCCTCTATTTTTTCGTTGTTCTGCCACCCGTAGGGCAGCCCACACCGCAGCCCCGGAGGAGATTCCGCAGAGTATCCCTTCTTCTTTTGCCAAGCGCCGTGCTGTCTCAAAGGCATCTTCATTGGTCACCGTGACAACTTCATCGATAATGTTGACATTCAAGATGTCCGGGATGAATCCTGCGCCGATCCCTTGTATTTTGTGGGGGCCGGGTCTTCCCCCGGATAGGACCGGAGAATCAGCAGGCTCCACTGCGATTGCCTTGAACGAGGGTTTTCGGGCCTTGATCGCTTCAGCCACGCCGGTAATGGTTCCGCCTGTGCCAACGCCCGCTACCAATATATCCACGGTGCCGTTGGTATCCTTCCAGATCTCTTATGCAGTGGTCTTTCGGTGTATTTTCGGATTTGCCGGATTTGTGAACTGGTTGGGCATATAGGCGTCCTTAGTGTTTGCCACGATTTTTTCCGCTTTGGCAATAGCTCCTTTCATCCCCTCACTCCCGGGTGTTAATACCAACTCAGCTCCCAGATGTTTTAAAAGTTTTCTTCGCTCAATACTCATAGTGTCGGGCATGGTAAGACAGAGGCGATACCCCTTGGCCGCGCAGACAAAGGCCAGGGCGATGCCGGTGTTTCCGCTTGTGGGCTCTACAATAAGGGTTTTTGGACTAATTCGTTCCTCACGTTCCGCCGCTTCGATCATGGAGACACCTATGCGATCCTTCACGCTTCCGAGGGGATTGAAAAATTCCAACTTGGCAAGTATGTCGGCATGAAGACCTTTGGTCACCTTATTTAGCCTGACCATAGGGGTGTTTCCAAATGTCCTGTTTATGTCGGAAAAAATTTTCATCAGCTCCTCCACTATTTGTAAATTAATCGCTGAGTCTCCAAAATTACCTTTGTGTCGGGTGGCACCGGTTCGGTGATCCAGACATTCCCTCCGATTACAGAACGCGACCCAATAACGGCCTCTTTCCCCAAGATCGTCGCTCCCGCATAAATAATGACGTTATCTTCGATGGTTGGGTGACGCTTCTTCCCTCTGAGGCGTTCTCCCGCATCCCTTGGAAGTGACAAGGCCCCCAGGGTGACACCCTGGTAAATCCGTACATTTTTGCCTATAATCGTTGTCTCTCCTACAACAACACCGGTTCCGTGATCGATGAAAAAACTTTCTCCGATCCGGGCGCCTGGATGGATATCGATCCCTGTGATGCTGTGGGCATATTCGGTCATAATCCGGGGAAGAAGGGGGACCCCCTGTTCAAATAATTGGTGGGCAATACGATAGACAGTTATGGCAAAGATACCCGGATAGCTGAACACAATCTCGTCGTAACTCTTGGCTGCCGGATCTCCCTCGTATGCGGCTCGCACGTCAGTGGCCAATATCCTGCGCATTGTGGGTATCGACTCTAAAAACATAAGGGCGTCTTGATATCCCCGTTCAACACATTGGACACACGGTTGACTGTATCGAAGGCACTCGTGCCGTATGCTGTGGGTGATCTGTTCTGAAAGGAGCTCGAACAGGATATCAACGGACTGACCTATCCGGTACCTCAGATTAACCGGGTCCATACGTTCCTTGATGAAGTATCCGGGGAAAAGGATCTCCCTG
>JAFDAE010000578.1 GCA_019314005.1 Deltaproteobacteria bacterium
CAACCTTCATCGCGATCTCTGTTCCCTTCTTGGCCTTGTCGATCGGCTGCTTATCCCCCTGAATAGATTCTATTCGCTGCTCAAATTCTGTCAAATATCCATCAAAACACACCATATCCCCCAGCTTGATGCTTTCCGACAGGTCCATCACCGCTACTTGTATCTTTCCAAAATAATGAGTCACCACTCCAAGCTTCTTCATCTCAGCCTCCTTTCTCATTAGGCTGTTCATATATTAAGCATACAATGTTTACTATGTTGGAATCAACAATGAAATCCAAGAACCCCCAAAACTGTCTCCAATATATTTAATGTTTGGCCACCCTATAGGAAAGAATCTCATAAGAAAAAAATTGTCACCCCCTCAAAAAAAGAGCCATCGTTGAGCTAGAGTCGTAATCATTTCAGCTGCGGAGCCCTAAACACTAAACCCTTTGGGGCCGGCTTACTATACCGCTTTGTGATCCACAACAAAAAGATATAGAGCAAGGGCAAGATGAAGTCCATATATAACGTAATCCCAGCGTTACCAGTTGCAAAGCTCTGATGCTGCACAAGGTCTACCACATGTGTAATACCCGCGATCCAAAGGAAAGCAGTTTTAGAGATCACATATGGAAACCAAAAGTCCCGCCGCCAAAAACACGTATAACCAATTATCCCGATCGACAGAATTGCCCCAGCGACCTCCTTCTGAAATGGACTGCCCACTCCCCAGCCTATCATTCCCGCGACCAAGTCAGAATAAAAGAAATGCATAATGAACGAGATAATACTGGAAAAACCACCACTTTATAAATAAAGAGCCTGATCTTATCAGACTCCAAACACACATACATACTCATTCCCACCACTAAATTCCAAACAACTCCGCCCTTATATCCACCACCTGCTTCCTCAAGCGCTCATCCTGTTCTATCATCCCTGCCATCTTATCACAGCCATACATCACCGTAGTATGGTCTCGCCCACCCAACACCTCACCGATCTTTGGCAGTGAGATCCGCGTCTCCTCCCTCAGAAGGAACATCGCGATCTGCCTCGGGATAACAATACTCTTGCTTCTGTTGCGCTCTTTGATCTGCTCAACCGAAACATTGAGAGACTTCGCCACAGCTTCGATCACACTTTCCGGCGTCACATCCTTCCTCTGCGGCAGCATGTCTATCAACGCTGTCTGCACAAGGTCAATGGTAAGCGGTATTCCTCTCAAGTCCGAATGTGCCAGGATCCTGTTCAACGCCCCTTCCAACTCACGGATATTCGACTGCATCAGTTGCGCGATCGCTTCCAAAATATCATTCGGTACATCCTTGCCCCGCTTCTCAGCCTTCGTGCGTAGGATCGCGATCCGGGTCTCATAATCCGGCGGTTGAATGTCCGCGATCAATCCCCACTCAAACCTCGAGCGCAGCCTGTCTTCCAGTGTATGCATCGACTTTGGTGACCTGTCAGACGATATCACAACCTGTTTGTTCATCCCATAAATAGTGTTGAATGTGTGAAAGAATTCTTCCTGGGTCGATTCCTTCCCAGCAATGAATTGGATATCATCGATCAGCAGCACATCGGTCTTACGGTACTTATCACGAAATGCCTGGGTCTTCTTCCCTCTGATCGAATTGATCAGGTCATTGGTGAATTCTTCTGATGAAACATATAACACATCCAGCCCGGCTTCCACACAAGCATTTCCAATGGCATGCAGCAGGTGTGTCTTGCCAAGCCCAACTCCTCCATACAGGAAAAGGGGATTGTATGCATTCGCTGGTGCTTCAGCTACTGCCAACGAAGCCGCATGTGCCAGCCTGTTGCTGGTACCAACGATGAAATTTTCAAATGTGTAACGGGAATTCAGCGTCAAAGAGTTTTTCGGCGTGATTGGCTCCGCAGGTATCGGTAGAGGAGCAATATCTGGGTTTATAGCTTCAATCTTGCTGGTATCCTGCCAGACAACAAACCGGACCTCAACGGTCCTGCCCATCAATCCGGACATCTTCCTGGAGATCGTGCTTGTCAGCCTGTTTTCCAGCCAACCGCGTGCGTAATCGTTATGAACGCCGATCACCAACGAACCATCTTCATAGGCAACGAATTCAGTATCTTTGATCCAAGTATCAAAACTGGCTTTGTCCATCTCCATCTGAAGATGCCCTCTAACAGCCTGCCAAGCTATTCTAGCCTCGGTCATTTGAATGAATTCTCCTCTTCAAAAAAATTAAGATGCTGCTTACCGCAGCTTGCTCAACGTCTCCCCCTGCAATAGAGTTGGGGTGACAATATATGGTTTAGCGATTGGGAATTTCGATGAAACTTTTTTTCATCTAACCCTATATAGGATTATATAAGAAACTTGCCTGAGATTCACACAACATTACTGAATTAACCTAAAAGATTTGAATTCTTTAAGATTCACAAACCTTAAATTATTCTATCTCTAACTTTTGGATCATTGTAAAACTCT
>JAFDAE010000197.1 GCA_019314005.1 Deltaproteobacteria bacterium
ATAGACTACGGCTCCCATGTGGTGACAGTCAAAGACAAACAGGTAGATCTGAGCCCCACCGAGTTCAAGCTCCTGAAATTTCTTGCCCTGCATCCGGGAAGGGTCTATACAAGGGATCAGCTCTTAGACCACGTGTGGGGAGACGAGACCTTTGTGGAGCCGAGGACCGTCGATGTCCACATCAAGCGCCTCAGGGCACAGATAGAGAAAAACAAGGTCAGGCCGCAGTACGTTCTTACCGTACGAGGGTTCGGATACAAGTTTACCGATATCGAATAGATTACCATACAGAGTCCCTCATTTGAGGTCTCTAACAACGAGACGACATATGTCCCTCTTTACAGAGAAAAGCACCATCCTCGTCACCTGTTCCAAGGGGACCGCGCCCTTTCTGAGTGAGGAGATCACCGCCCTGGGCCTGTCCGTGCGATCGGAACTTCTTGCAGGCATTGAGACGTACGGCTCCCTTGAGGATGCCATGAGGCTCAACCTTTGCGTACGCACGGGGCAAAGGGTCCTATATCTCCTCAAAAGCTTCGTCGCGGCGCATCCCGACGACCTCTACAAAAACATGCTGGAGATACCGTGGGAGGAATACTTTTCCAAGGACGGGTATATCTGCGTGACATCCTCCGTTGACAATCCATCCATCAAGGATACCCGATTCGCCAACCTGAGGGGCAAGGATGCCGTCGTCGACCGGTTCTACAGAAGGTTCGAATCCCGCCCCGATTCAGGTCCGAAGAGAGACCAGTCGGTCATATTCATCTACTGGAAGGGCGACCGGTGCAGCGTGTACATTGACACCTCGGGCGAATCACTCTCACGCCGGGGATACCGGAAGATCCCCCTTGCCGCCCCAATGCAGGAGACCCTCGCGGCGGCGGTGGTTCTCGCATCCCGCTGGAGGGGCGAAGAACACTTCGTCAACCCCATGTGCGGGAGCGGGACACTCGCCATAGAGGCCGCCCTCATCGCCATGGGGAGGGAGCCGGGCTTCATGCGAAACAACTACGGATTCATGCACATAGAGGGATTCGACAGACCCCTCTGGAGAAAAATGAAGGGACTGGCGGAAAAGAAAAAGAGGACCAGTCCCGGAAGGATCATCGCCACGGACAGAGACCCGCGGGCGGTCGAAGCGACCCGGAGCAACGCGACCGCAGCGGGGGTGGACCACCTCATTGAGTTTGGTGTATGTGATTTTTCCGAGACGCCGATCCCGGAAGGCACAGGAGTGGTGGTGCTTAATCCGGCGTATGGAGAGCGATTGGGAGAAATCACAGAGTTGGAAGATACCTACCGAAAAATAGGGGACTACTTCAAACAGAGCTGTACCGGATACCGCGGATACATATTTACCGGAAACAGGGAACTTGCGAAACAGGTGGGGCTCAAAACTAAGACAAAGACCCCCTTCTACAATAGCAACATTGAATGCAGGCTCTTCGGTTATGATCTGTACGGCGGCTCCAAGAAAATATCAAAGCAAACGGCGTAAATCTTCGGACAACTTCTGGACACAACATTTATAAACCCTCACAAAATCCTAGCTCTCCTCCCACTTGATGAGGTGTGTGGTGGGATATATATTTCAGACAGTAGCTGCCCCCTGTCCTGCACAATATGTGCTATCCAAAACTGCCCACCAACAAAGGGATCAATGATACGGGAAAGGTAACGTCTGTGCCAGAGGAAATCAGGACGGAACGTGCCGTCATCCCGGTCGGGCATATCCTCAATTTATTCAGAAAGAAACTGACCGGGAGCGCATTACGCAATCCCCGCCTTTCAGACGAGAAGCCTGCACACAATTTATATTCTTGTTAGAAATCGAGCGGGCTTTTAGCTTCTTTAATCGTGACGCTCTTCGCGGTATGGGTGTAAATCATAGTAGTCCTTACGTCACTATGCCCAAGTAATTCCTGTATCGTCAGGATATCAGATGGTACGGCCCATGAAGGTTACTTGAAATTGACCTGATTTTAAGCTGCTCATTAAATTTCGGCTGTAATGCAGAAGGGATTGCCAGCATATGGATATCTCCATTCCCATTATAATCTTAATTTTGACATGATATCCGGGAAGAGGAAAATAAATGATTGCGAAATTCCTATCAAGAGATTGATAGTTATCCTACCGTATTTAAAATGAGATAGGGAATACCGGTAATAATAAGACCTTATGATCATAGCCTGGCGTCCCGAAGCTCCAAAGTTATTAGGAGATATCCGGAAACTATAGAATGACTTGTTATGAGACAAAGAGGCTGTATCTGATGCTGCAAACCACATGCCGAAGCACCCCGTATGATGAAAAGGTATAAGAGTTTATGGATTTGAAGATTCGCCCTGCCCAGGCCGGTGATGCCGCTTTTCTATCGTGGGTCATACTAAACGCTGGACGTGCACATGCTAAAAAAGGGATCTGGGAAATAATACTTGGAGAGCCAGAGGAAAAGTGCCTAGATTTTCTAAAACAACTATCTATTACAGAGATTCCGCACTATTTTCATTACACTTGTTATCTTTTGGCTGAAGCTGGTGGCATGCCAGTAGCGGGGCTCGGAGGTTATGATCCTGCGGTTTTAGGGAACTCGGCACTATGGCAGGCTCTCCCAGAGGTATTGAGTAAATTTTGAGGCAAGATTCCAGAAGTCTCTGTCATTAATAAACCTCCGAAGATATTGACCTGCATCCCTGATTCAGTGGAAGATGCATGGGTAATCGATAGCGTTGCCACGGTCCAAGCGTTTCGCAGGAAAGGTATTGTCGGTAAGTTACTCACAGAAATACTGGAAAAGGGCAGGCAGAAGGGTTTTAAAAGAGCTCAAATCAATATTTACATCGGGAATATCCCTGCACAGCGGCTTTACGAAAAGTGCGGCTTCAAAATCATAGATGAAATACGTGATTCCTATTTTGAGGCTCAAATCGGTTCGCCAGGAATGGTTCGTATGTTGCGTGATCTATGAATCATAGCCCAACAACCGCATTCTCCCGATCCCCAAAGCCGCAGCGGTCTTACTATTTTTAAGGATTTTGTGTTCAGTTGCCCTTTTGCAATGACTCGTTGGCTTTGGGGCCAAGTGATGCGGAGCGTTGAGCAGTAACTGCCGTGTTACCCGTGAAATAAATGATTGCATAATGATGCATATTGCAATATTATGTAGGCAAAAGTAGTTTGGAGGAAAGACTTATGGCTACAGCAGTTAGAATATCAGAAAAGCTGGTTGATGAAGCAAAGAGATTCAGCCGTATCGATCATCGTTCTCTAGCTGGTCAAATCGAGCATTGGGCACGTATGGGAAAATGTGCCGAGGAAAATCCGGATTTGTCTTATACCCTCATTAAAGAGATCTTGATCGGACTTGATGAATTAGATCAGGGCGAAAAAACGGAATACAAGTTCGGATAGTTTGACATGAAAATCTACCAATCAAAATTATTCGAAAGAAAAGTAAAGAAAATGTCTAAAGCTGAAAAGGACGCTTTAGATCATGAAATAAGAAACATTGCCGAAAACCCGAATATTGGTGAAGAAAAAAAGGGAGATTTAAAGGGTGTTTTTGTTTATAAATTCAAGTTCAAAACGAATTTATACCTGCTGGCATATAGGAAATCGGGCACAGATTTAGAGCTTGTCATGATTGGATCTCATGAAAATTATTATCGTGATCTGAAGAGCCACTTAAAAAGCAGATAATGCGGGTAATCGGGTAGCCGGGGGTTTTTCTCCCCCAGCCCCCACACCACCCGGCATGCGGGTCCGCACCGGGCGGTTCACAAAGATTACCGAGCCGTAACCGGGTAGTGAATGTTCACCCACAGCTCTTTGACAGATAGAAGCCCTTGATCCTTGAGCCAATCGTTGGTCATGCCAGTTTGCGTTGCCAATGTCCGGGATAATCGCCACGGTCCTTTGCGGCTTATGGCCACAGAGATGGCCGCATGAAGCGACGTTCCCAGTTTCCGAAGCTCCCGAACTTTGGTTCTCGCTCTGCGCCACTGCTTAAAGTAGCACATGCGCAAACGCCTTCTCAGCCAGTGGTCTATTTCAGGAATCGGTCTGTAATATTCCGATATCCCAAAGTAGTTCATCCAGCCGCGCAGGTATTCAGCGAGCTTCTTGTACCGATAGTCCATGGAGACAAACCAGGACCTGCCGGTCAGTTCTTTGACCCTTCGCTTGAATTCACGAAAGGCCTTGTCCGACCAGCGGATTTTGGTTCCACGGAAGGTGAAGCCAAGAAAGGTCGCCTGATTTGCCGGGACGACACGGCTTTTCTCCTGGTTGATCCTGAGTTTGAGATTACGTTTCAGGAAGCGTTTAAGACTTCCCATTACCCGTTCTCCCGCTTGGCGGCTCTTCACCAGAACGATGAAGTCATCGGCATAGCGGGTGAAACGATGACAACGTTTCTCAAGCTCTTTATCCAGATCGTCCAGGATGATGTTGGCAAGCAGAGGTGACAGGGGACCGCCTTGAGGTACACCCAACCGGGTCTTCTGAAAGCGACCTTGAACCATCACCCCGGCACGCAAGTATTTCCCGATGAGGCACAGAACCCGTTTGTCGCGAATCTTTCGCGCCACACGGTGCATCAGCACATC
>JAFDAE010000198.1 GCA_019314005.1 Deltaproteobacteria bacterium
AGAACGGGATGAATTCCGCATTCGTCTCCGAATCGAACCCCTCTTTCATCAGTTTAACCTTGAACCGTGAACCCGGAACTTTGAACCTAACAACCTGAGTAGTTACCATTTTTCAAGATCAATATCAGCTATGAACCATAAACTGTTTTATTATGGAGAAAGTTATGGCAGAAGAAGAAAAGGGATTTGTCATTAAGGACAAACGTATTTTTCCACAAGGACCGGAAAGCGCCGAACAACAAGAAGAGCAAAAACCGAGCGAAGAGGCGCCAAGCGAAAAAAAGGAACCCGAAGAAGAGGCCGGAGCCCAACTCCCGGAAATAACCTTCTCCACGTTTATATTCTCTTTGAGTTCGTCAGCCCTTCTCCATCTCGGAGAAATACCGGATCCAGGCACAGGATCCAAAAAAGAAGATCTCCCTTTGGCAAAACAGACCATAGATATTTTGGGAATGCTTGATGAAAAAACCGAGGGGAACTTGACCTCAGACGAAAAAAATCTCCTGAGCAATATCCTCTATGATCTCAGAATGCGTTATATCGCAAAGAAAAAATGATGGTAACTGCTCAGGTTGTTAGGTTCAGGGTTCACGGTTCAGGGTTGATCGCTTTCTAACCTTGAACTGTGAACCTGAGTAGTTACAATAGGGAGCACACACATGATCATGGTTAAAAACCAAAAACGGTCTCTAATAAGAGCTTTATTATTCTTTACCGCAATTTCCCTTGTCGCTATTGTCGGAGCAGGAATTTCACAAGAATCAGGGGCTGCCCCAGACCCTGCTACTGTCATGATTCCGGCCAATTTTTCTGAGCTGGCAAAAACAACCAGCCCGGCAGTGGTAAATATTCGAACAGTAAAAACCGTTAAAGGCGGAGGAAGGGTATTTAAACATTTTCAGGGGCCATTTGGAAAGGACGATCCGCTCAAAGACTTTTTTGAAAAATTTTTTGGAGAGATCCCTGAACATGATTATAAACAACGAAGCCTTGGTTCAGGATTTATCATAGATAAGGAAGGATTTATCGTCACTAATAATCATGTAATTGAAGGCGCTGACAAGATCAGAGTAAAACTGGCAAACGGCAAAGAATTTGATGCCGAGTTTTTCGGAAGAGACCAAAAAACAGATATTGCATTGATTAAGATAAAAACAAAAAATGGTCTCCCCACCGTCACATTTGGAGACTCTGACGCCCTTACTGTAGGTGATTGGGTCTTGGCGATAGGGAGTCCTTTTGGTTTGGAACATACGGTGACCGCTGGAATTGTAAGCGCCAAGGGGCGTGTCATCGGCTCCGGGCCTTATGATGATTTTATTCAAACCGACGCCTCTATTAACCCCGGAAACAGCGGCGGTCCGCTGTTGGATATGGAGGGAAAGGTCGTTGGTATCAACACGGCGATCGTTGCCGGGGGGCAGGGAATCGGCTTTGCCATCCCGATTAATATGGCTCGAAATATAATAGAACAATTAAAAAAACACGGTCATGTCACTCGCGGATGGCTCGGCGTAAGTATCCAGGACCTGACCCCTGAGCTGGCTGAATATTACAGGGTAAAAGACGGCAAGGGAGCGCTGGTCGGCGAGGTGTTCAAGGGAGACCCGGCCGACAAGGCAGGGATCAAGCCCAAAGATATCATTGTAGAAGTAAATGGAAAAAAGATAAATGACAGCAGAGACCTGAGCCGTTTTATTGCCGACGTTGCGGTCGGCAAAAAAATAAAGATAAAAATAATCCGAAACGGCAAAGGGAAAAACCTTTATGCCGTCATCACAAAACGCACTGAAGAGAAAGAACAAGTTGCCACGAAAGAACCAGGCGCTGAAAGCGATTTTGGAATAACAGTCAGTGATATTACACCGGAGGTTGCGGATCACTACGGCATTGAGAATACCCAAGGGGTCGTTATCGTAAAAATTGACCCGGACAGCAAGGGGACAGAGTCGGGTCTGAGGAATGGAGATGTTATCAAGGAGATCAACAGAAAATCCGTCCGTAATGTCAAGGAGTATAAGAAGAGGCTCAAGGAGCTGGAAAATGAAAAAAAATTGCGGATCCTGGTAAAAAGAAAAGCGATTTTCATGATCATAGCGCTTGAGAAATAGAATAAAATGCTGGTCATAAAATCTCCGGCCAAAATAAATCTTTTCCTAAAGGTGCTTCGCAGGCGGGAAGACGGGTATCATGACATTGTGTCCGTCATGTGTCCTATAGGGCTTTTTGACAATATAACACTTTCGTTTGATGTTCCCAAGATAACGGTAGAATGCCCTGATCCACGCGTTCCGGAAGATTCATCGAATCTTGCTTACAAGGCTGCTGATCTCTTTATGAAGAAATGCGGAGTGTCTGATGGAGTAAGGATCACCATTGACAAAGTCATCCCGGTTGCCGCCGGACTGGGCGGGGGAAGCAGTAATGCCGCTTCCGTATTGATGGCCTTGAACCGGCGCTACGATAATTTCTTTACTGAAGAAACTCTTATGTCTATGGGCCGCGAAATAGGAGCTGATGTCCCTTTTTTCATCTTCCAGTCTCCGGCCAAGGCCACCGGTATAGGAGATAGACTTACGCCGTTGAACGGCTTACCCCCTTTTTGGGTTGTATTAATCTATTCAGGCCTCGCGGTCTCCACAGTATATGTATATGAAAATTTAAAGTTGACAAAAAGTGAAATAAATTATAAAGTTCCTACGCTTATAGGGACTTTTTCCGGCCTTAAACAGCTTTTGCATAATGATTTAGAGCAAGTAACCCTTCAAAAGCATCCGGAATTGGAAGACATAAAAAGGGGTCTTGTCGAATCTGGAGCTGAGGGTGCTCTTATGTCAGGTAGCGGACCAACAATTTTTGGCATATTCGACACTCTTGATAAAGCCCGGGCAGCTTATAGATCTATCAGTACCCAAGAGAATTGGGATCTATTTCTGGCTGAGCCACTACTGTAGGGCTCAATACGTTGGGGTGTCGTCAAGTGGTAAGACACAGGTTTTTGGTACCTGCATTCGGAGGTTCGAATCCTCCCACCCCAGCCAGTGAATTGATCCCGCCTTTGGCGGGAATTAAAGATTGCTTGTTTGAAGAATAATAGTCCATCCGTAAACATTGGGGTATAGAAACGCGCTATGTATGAATTTATACTTTTTACTGGAAACTCCAATCCAAAACTGGCCGAAGAAATATGCGAATACCTCAATGTCCCCCTGGGTAATGCCAAGGTGAACACTTTTAGTGACGGCGAAATCCAGATTGAGATCCAGGAAAATATTCGTGGAAAAGATGTCTTTATAATGCAGTCAACTTGTCAGCCGGTAAATGACCATCTGGTTGAGTTGCTGTTAATGATAGACGCGTGTAATCGTTCTGCCGCAATGCGCATAACCGTGGTGGTTCCTTATTACGGTTACGCGCGCCAAGATAAAAAAGTAGCGCCAAGGGTCCCGATCAGCGCCAAATTGGTCGCCAATCTTATTACCATGGCCGGCGCTAATCGTATAATCACAATGGACCTTCATGCCGGTCAGATACAGGGTTTTTTTGATATACCGGTCGACAACATCTTTGCCGCGCCCGTGCTCTTGGAGCACATACAACAAGATCTGAAAAACGACATTGTTGTTGTATCCCCTGACGCGGGAGGCGTGGAACGCGCTCGGGCCTTTGCCAAGAGACTCAATGCCGGACTTGCCATTATAGACAAACGTCGTGAGGCTCCCAATATTGCAAAAGCAATGAATGTAATCGGTGACGTAAAAGGGAAAAGGGTGATCATCTTAGATGACATGATCGATACGGCCGGGACCTTGATCCAGGCCGCCGAAGCGCTTACACAGAAAGGGGTTAAGGAGGTACACGCATGCTGCGCGCATGCTGTTTTGTCCGGACCGGCTATTAAGCGTATCTGTGATTCCCCGCTTAAAAGTGTGGTGGTTACCAATACGATTCCACCGAATAAGCATTCAAAAGAATGTGAAAAGATCCACGTGTTGTCCGTAGCAGAACTCTTGGGCGAAACAATCATAAGGAGTCATACGGGAAGATCGGTAAGTTCGCTCTTTGTGTAGAATTTAGGAATTGAGGAATTGGAAAAATTAGGAACGAAATTTAAAAGATATGGGGAGGAACATTTTTGGAAACCTTTGAATTAAAAGCGTCGCATCGAACGACAACCGGCAAAGGAGCGGCACGGAGCCTAAGAAGAGACGGCCGGATTCCGGCCATATTGTATGGTCTCAACACTGAAGCTATCTCACTTGCGGTCTCTATTCGGGAGCTGCAAAACGTATTTAAATCGAGCGCCAGTGAAAACGTGATTTTGAAGCTAATTATTGATAACGGGGAAAAGACTACACAAACGGCCATGGTAAAAGAACTGCAGACGACCCCGCTTACGCGGGACTATCTGCATGTGGACTTTTATGCAGTCTCTATGGAAAAACCGATACATGTAAAAATTCCTGTTGTTGTGACCGGCTTGGCCCAGGGAGTAGAACAAGGCGGACTTGTACAGGTTATCCGCAAGGAGCTTGAGGTATTGTGTCTTCCGCTCGACATCCCTGACGCAATTGAGATTGATGTCACCAATCTTGACATCGGTGAT
>JAFDAE010000199.1 GCA_019314005.1 Deltaproteobacteria bacterium
GGAACATCTTGCAAAGGTATTAGCCGAACGGTTTATGTCTCTTGAACGATTGATGGGGGCCGGCGAAGAAGAACTCCTTGACGTGGAAGAGGTAGGCCCGCAGGTCTCAAAAAGCGTTATAGCATTCTTTAAGAACACTGAAAACCGGCAGAACATTGACTGGATCCTTGCGGGGGGTGTGATAACGGAGACCACATCTGCTGTAAGAGAACAACCCCTTGAGGGAATGACCTTTGTTTTGACAGGAACACTCCCATCTATGACGCGGGCCGAAGCAAAGACAAAGATTGAAGGGCTGGGAGGAAAAGTGGCCGGCTCCGTAAGCAGCAAGACCTCCTATGTGGTTGCGGGGGAAACCCCGGGATCGAAGTTAGATAAGGCAAGGAGTTTGGGGGTAGAAATTCTGGATGAAGAAGGATTGAAGAAATTATTATGAAACCCGTAACCCGCAACTCGTAACTCGCAACAGTAACTTGTATCTGCGTATATCTGCGAAAACCTGCGTCCTATGTATTAAAATGTAAGGTGAAACAATGTCCATTAAACTTTCCGAAAATGCCTTGGTTGTTTTGAAGAAACGGTATCTTAAAAAGGACAGAAAGGGGAATCCTGTTGAGGCCCCTGAGGAGCTGTTTCGCCGTGTAGCTCATGCTGTGGCGGCCGCGGATGTTAAATTTGATCCAAAGGCAGATACATCAAAAACCGAAGAACAATTTTTCAAACTTATATCGAGCCTGACATTTATGCCGAATTCTCCCACTCTGATGAATGCAGGGAGGTATTTAGGTCAGCTTTCCGCCTGTTTTGTATTGCCTATAGAAGATTCGATCGAGAGCATTTTTGAGACAATCAAGCACACCGCTATGATTCACAAAAGCGGAGGAGGAACGGGATTTTCTTTTTCAAGGATACGACCGGAAAAAGACACGGTCTTTTCTACGCACGGAATATCGAGTGGTCCTATATCTTTTATGATGGTTTTTGATATGGCGACTGAAGCAATAAAACAAGGAGGCACCAGAAGAGGCGCAAACATGGGAATCCTCCGTGTAGACCATCCGGACATTGAAAAATTTGTCACCGTCAAGACCGATCTGAGAAAGTTAAACAATTTCAATATATCAGTTGCCCTGACGCCGGAGTTTATGAAGGCGCTGGAGAGCGAAAATGATTACGATTTGATTAACCCCAGGACCAAAAAGAGGGTAAAAAAGGTCTCGGCAGGGGATATTTTTGATTTGATTGTTCGGTCCGCATGGCAAAGTGGTGAACCAGGGATCATTTTTTTGGATCATATCAACAGGGCCAACCCCACACCTCACCTGGGCGATATTGAAGCCACCAACCCCTGCGGGGAGCAGCCGCTCCTTCCTTATGAATCGTGCAATCTGGGATCAATAAATTTATCGAAGATGGTAACCGGAGGGAAGCTGAATACGGCAAAATTGAAACAGACTGTAAGGTCCGCTGTTCACTTTTTAGACAATGTTATTGAGATCAATAAGTATCCGTTGGAAGAGATAGAAAAGATGAGCAGGGGAACCAGAAAGATCGGTCTGGGAGTTATGGGGTTTGCCGACATGTTGATTCAACTTGGTATCCCTTACGATTCTGAACGTTCTGTAGAACTTGCAGAAGAGGTAATGGCGCTTATTTCGGAAACAGCTCGCGCGGCCTCTGCAGAGCTTGGCAAAAAGCGGGGTAATTTTCCCTATTATAAAGGGAGCGTATATGACCGGCCTGAAACACCTTACATGAGGAATGCTACAACCACGACCATTGCACCCACCGGTACCATCAGTATTATTGCAAATTGCTCGAGCGGCGTGGAGCCGCTGTTTGCCGTATCGTATTTCCGTAAAGTTTTGGACGGAGACGAACTGGTTGAGATTCATCCCCTTTTTAAGCGGGAGGCCAAGAAAAGGAAGATATTGTCTAAGGATCTCATAAAAGCCATCTCAAAGACCGGATCTGTAAAGCAACTGAAGGAAATTCCGGATGATTTGAAACGTCTTTTTGTGACCTCTCATGATATAGATCCTGAGTGGCACATTAGGATTCAGGCTGCTTTTCAAAAATTTACCGATAATGCTGTCTCAAAAACTGTAAATTTTCCAGAACATGCAACAGTAAAAGATGTGGAAAAGGTCTATCGAATGGCCTACGAGCATGGGTGCAAGGGTGTAACGATTTATCGCTACGGAAGCAGGGGCCGGCAAGTCCTCACCATAGGAAAGGATAAAAAAAAGGCAAAGATTAAACCCCGTTACCGTCCTGTTCGAACACAGGGCGCAACAGAACGGATCAGCACAGGTTGCGGTAAGCTTTATGTGACTATCAATTCCGATGATGCCGGCATATGTGAGGTCTTTGCCCAGATGGGCAAGACCGGAGGATGCGCTTCTTCCCAAATAGAAGCGGCGGGTCGTCTAATATCTCTTGCCCTGAGGTCCGGGGTCGGTGTCGAATCGATTATAAAGCAGATTATAGGTATTCGGTGCCCCTCACCCATATGGGAAAATGGGGGGATGGTCCTTTCATGTCCTGATGCGATAGGAAAAGTGATCAAGCGTTTTCTCAATCTTAGCGGTGACGATCTCAAGGATATGATGGGGGTCTGTCCGGACTGCGGATCAGCCCTGGCGCACGAGGGGGGATGTGTGGTGTGCCGTGCCTGTGGATTCTCCAGGTGTGTCTGATCGTTTTGTAAGCGACCATACATCGCTTGATTGCTATGGACATCTTGGAATCTGTTGGTTATTAATAAGGTATGCGAAGATTTCTTATCATAACAAGTTTTCTCTGCTTTTGTTTCAGCGCTACTGCTTTTGCGGTTATGCCGCACAAGACATTTCTGATCAAAAGTTACCAGGGGATGGATGTTTTGTGCGGGCCCTATACCGTTCAAAAGGACGATTATGTATGGGATATACTCAAACGCAAGGGGGTCCTTTCCAAAAAGAACTTCCCTAAGTTCCTGGCCATGTTCAGACAGCTCAATTCTCATATCTCTGATCCAAACAGGATCTATCCCGGCCAACATATCATCATTCCTTTAAAATATGTAAAATCCCAGGGTGCCACAAACCGTCCCTCTTCCATAACCATACCGGTGATACCAGACATTCTTTACTATGATTATAGAGTGCAATATGGAGAATCAATCAGCACGATCCTCTCCAGACATTATGATGTTCCTGTTTCCAAGATTACACAGCAACAGTTGCAACTTTTCAAAAGGATAAATCCCGATATTAAGAATATCAATATGATCTACCCCGGCCAGTATGTTCAGATTCCGGAATTAAAACCGACCCATGACTTATCTAAGGAACAAGCCCCTCAAATCGCTTCTGTTGAACCTCAAAAATTAGATGAATTTGAGCCGGCGCAGGACACTGTTCAATCCGGAGAAGAAGATCTTTCTAAAGACAAAGGGGTGCTTCCTATCAAGGACGAAGGTCCCAGGTGGTCAAGGGTTGTGGTATCTGAGGCACTGAAGCCTTTGGGAGGCGACCTTATTTCTAATGGGTCCTATTTTTTCCCGAGCAAGGGCGGTACAGAGCATACATTGGATCTTGCTGCTTATCCAATAGTGGAGCTCGAGGACGGCCAGCGAGTGCTTCTCGATATTGACGGAAATCTTTCCGACCCTATAAAGAAGGTCATCAATTCTTTTTGGAAGGATTTAAAGATTGCTAACGTAGATCAAGAAGTTACCACGCAAAGCGTGCTGGAAAAAATTATAGATACATTGGGCGGAAGCGGGATTAAAAAAGGAGAATCAATTGTCCTGAGTGATGGTATCTCAGTAACATTAAGAGGCGATTGGGTCTTTTCGAGAAAGCATGGTGCAACCGGCGAATTGATGTATCTTTGTGTCACTGTAATAAACCATCCGGAGGAGGGCACTCCAAAGGGCATTCAACGGTATCTTGCCAGAAAAGGTATTCATGTCATCGATATTTTATCGAAAAAAGAGAACCGAAGTTACAGTACTCCTCTGCCTCGGGAGGCCAAAATAAAAGGGCCTGCTGTTATTTCCATTGATGCTTACGACAAGAAGGCGTTTGTAAGTAAATTATTCGATGAATTAGGAGTTGCCTATACGCCGGACACTGCGATTAATGTCTCTTACGCCGGGTTTGATGTAGAGCTTTCCGTAAATCTGGCAACCACGGCGGATGGCACAAACCTGATCGTTGATTTTGGGGCATTTTACGGAGACATAGCATCAGTTTTGACCAAAAGAGGAATAAAGGCGCGCACTGTGAATCCCAAGGACAAAATCCTTGCTATTGCGAAGAATATTTTGGAGTCACTCAATATCCCCTTCACAGAATCTCCTCTCTTTTTCGCGGCAAACAGAGGCGCCTTGCGGACTGTATCCCTTACTATCCCCGGGATGCTCATTTCACGGCCTGAAGAAGTGCGCATCTTTTTGACTCCTATCCGCCTGCATCCCAGTGTTTCTTCTTTTTTAAAGAATAAATCGATTAAAGTCCTGAGAGCATATAAACGTGCCGGCAAAGAAATAGTTAAGGCACGAAAAAAACAAGATAAGATATAGTCTTAAAGAAAATGTTTTTGGGACAATCCAA
>JAFDAE010000200.1 GCA_019314005.1 Deltaproteobacteria bacterium
TTTTCTTCAGGAGTTTCTGCCTTTAGCTCTTCTTCTTCCGATGGAGGTTCTTTGATTTCTTCGCTGACGACTGTTTCTTCAGAAGTTTTTTCAGTTGGAGAAACCTGCTCGGCAACATCTTCATTGTCAATACTGGTTTTATCCGGTTGGTCCGGCGCCACGGCATCAGCGGCTTCTTCTGCCGTCTTTTCACTTTTAACTTTTAACTTTTCACTTATACCTTCTTCGGGGGCCTTTGTTTTCACTAAGACATTGCCGTGCATGTTAAGGGTTTGATTGAACTGTTCTACGGCCCATATCAAGCCCTTGCGCCCGGAAATGGCCTCGTCCATCGTCTGAACCATGTAGGCAATCAGGTTTAATCCGCTCATCTTTGGAAAGGCTCGATCGAGTACGTTCACGACTTTCATGGAGTTTTCTAATGGCCTGAGATTTCCTTCTTCTGATATTTCCAGGTAGCCTTTTTGTAACATATCTTTTAAAATGGTTATGACATCATCGTTCATGTCAAATCCCATTTCCGCCATATCAGAAAAGAGGGTTTCCATCGTATAATATTCGGGGTCGATACCACTTGTTCGTTGGGGAATATTTTTTACTGCTTTAAGTTTTAAGCCTTCTTTTAGATCTACCAAAGGGGATTGGGCTAACAGCTTTTTTTCAAGGACTCCCTGATACATTTCCATGTATCCGTTTTCTTTGATTACATTTGCTTCGGCCACCAATATACACCCGTCTTCTCCCTGAAAAGTTACTTCTATCTTTTCACCCTTTGCCGGTATCATCTGGCAGGCTAATGCTCGGCTGCGTATGAGCGCATAGAGATCTATCAACTCTTTTGGAAGGGTTGTTCCCAACTCTTGAGGGGTAAGATCAGGAAAGATCGGCACAACGGGTAACTGGTCGCTTAAGATAGAGTCCGGCGCCGTGCCCAATGCCGACTCTCCTTTTGTTTTAATAATAGATTGGCGCAGTGATGCAATGAGATTTTCCGGCAGATCGTTTTCCAGGGTAGAATAAAAAGATATGAGGCCTTGATGTTTACCGTTGATTGTTGCTCCGTAAAATAGTTGTTTGGCCAGTTCCGATGTCTTCTCAGGGTCCATTCCTAAAATCAGATATGCTTCTTGGATAAGATCGAGAGTGTTAAACGGCTTGGGAGGATAAAAGGTCCAGGGGGCCCGGCTGATTGATTTGACCGAAAAAGTGTTTCGCTCCAACATGGAAAGTACGGTCGTAACATCTTCCTTATTTTTTATCAGACCGTCTTTAGTGATTTCATCGGCCGCCTTCAATTTAGCTGTAATAGTACCATTTATCGCTGCAAGCTGGGCTGTAATTTGCCATTTATTTCTTGGAGAAAAATTGTTTATTTCGTTTTCCCGTTCGTTCAGGAAAAGGATGATAGTAATTGTGGTAATATCAATGGGAAGCCCCTGGATTCCAATTTTTGTTCCGATGAGCCGTTCAATATGCTTGGAAAAGAAATGGTCGAATATAGTCTTGACCTGAAAGGCTAAGGCCTCATCGTTCTGTATATCGCCCGGTGATTCTAAGTTTTTTTGAATATTATCCTTTGTCAGCTCGTTAAGACGAAGTCGTTTTAGTTTATTCTTTTCTTCTATTTTTGTATGGATAAATTCGCTGATCATCCACGACCAGTATTCTCCTCGTTGATTAGCATCAAAAGCAAGATATATATCGTTATTTACAAGAGAAAGGAGTTTGTCAATAATTTCCCGGGAAGACGGAAGGGGTGTGAACGAAAACATTGCCTTTGTGTTATCTTTACCATTTGGCTGTGGTGCAATCTGGATAGGGATTGAATCTACAATAAGTGTTATTAATTCTTTATCCCACTGATCGCGAATGCTTGCTTCTTTAGATGCGGATTCAACAACAAATACTGGCGTTGACACGGTAGGCTCTCCTCTATATTGATTTACGAATGCTCCAACCCTCTCCCATTTCAGCCGTCGTAGCCTTAGCTACTATGGCGAAGTCGGCCAAGGGAGAAGGGGTTTACATTTTTATCGGTTTAAGATGTAAAAAAGTTTAAAAGGTTCAGAAAAAGATGACCTGAATGGGATTTTATAAAACTTTTTTGATAAAGGGGTAGATAAGATTGTGAGGAGAAAAACAAGGGGTCAGATGAGTCCCACCATTTTGCAAAGGTCTCTTTATCGCAGCTCCATATCACTAATACTTAGCGCTGAGACATACTGCTGTAAATCTTTGATCTGTTCATCTTTAATCTGGGTAAAAAGCGCCCCGACACCCGGCAAACAGTCTTCTTCACCCCAATGCTGGGCCCATCGGATTTCACATTGGATCGGCGAAGTGTCTTTTAGCTCTTTTATCCGTATCCAAATCCTCTCGTTGCTGTTGAGCGGATGTAGTGTATTAATAAAGCATCCCCGGAATGAAATATCGATTATGTTGGCACGAATTCCTTTTTCTTCGTCCAATTCATTATCTTGAAATATTACGACATTTAAGATCTTGTTTATTCGCCGGTCGATCCGAATTCTGGATGGCTTAAAACCCTTGCATTTTTCAATAAAGAACCGCAACGCATCGTCACCCGGAACATCTTGTCCCGGAAAAAGACCGACGATAGAATTAGTTGATGGATTGATACGAAGTCGAATTATTGGTAATCTTATGCTAAGCTTATCAATAAGCTGCTTTTTGGAGTCAGAAGTTTTTATCATCGTTTTGAGATCAACGAGTATCCCCGAATACTTTTTCCTGCGGCACTTCTGGAAAAGTTCATTTGGCCCTTGAACACAGTCTACTACGGCATTAAATCTTTGAAGTTCTTTTAAATAGCGCTCTTTGCTTTCTCCTGGCTCGGCAATCAGTATCAAATTAAAAGGGGACATAAAATCGTTCCTTTGTACGAAGATGTTTGTGTAACGCCTTGAGAACCACTTTATCTTTATGTTTTTATAGTTTAAAACTAATTAGGTGTCAACTTTCTTAAAGACAAAATTGATGGTTTCGTAAAAAGTCTTCAATTTTGATAAAAGATCTCAACGGAGTATTTGATATGAAACAGTATGTCTGTATTCATGGACACTTTTATCAGCCTCCTCGGGAAAATCCCTGGACCGGAAGGATAGACCGCCAGTCATCGGCACTTCCATATCATGATTGGAATGAGCGGATCTTACATGAATGCTACCGCTCAAACATGGGGGCCGAACTTTTAGATGAAAAAAGAGGCGTGGTAAAATATTTTAACAACTATGAATGGATAAGCTTTAATTTTGGTCCAACCCTCCTTGGATGGATATCAGTGCATGCTCCGGAAGTTTATGAGTGCATTATTGAATCGGACAAAAAAAGCGTAAAACGGCTTAACGGCCATGGCAATGCCATTGCTCAGATATACAATCATATTATTATGCCGCTTGCATCGGCCCGGGATAAGGAGACCCAGGTGACGTGGGGTATAAAGGATTTTAAGAAGCATTATGGTCGAAAACCTGAAGGCATGTGGCTCGCAGAGACAGCAGTTGACACAGAAACACTGTGCGTCATGGCTGACCATGGAATCTGTTTTACGATACTTTCTCCCAAGCAGGCAAACTCTGTTAGGCCGATTGGTCAAAGTGACTGGAGAGATGTCTCAGATGGTCGTATCGATCCTTCCAAACCATATGTTTGCAACCTCCCAAATAATAAAAAGATGGTATTGTTTTTCTACGATATGTCTATTTCAGGGGCAGTGGCTTTTGAGAAGATCCTTCATGATGGCGAGCGGTTTTTAAAGCGTATAAAAGCAAGATTTAACAAAAGACGTCCATGGAACCAGATTGTAACATTAGCCACAGATGGTGAAACATACGGACATCATTACAGATATGGTGAGAAAGCGCTTGCATATGTCCTTAACAAGATCAGGAACAGTAGAAGATGGGAGTTGATTAATCATGGCGCCTACTTAGAGATGTGTCCTCCTGACACTGAAGTTTCGATAATTGAAAACAGCGCATGGAGCTGCGCTCACGGTGTGGGGCGTTGGTGCGAAGATTGCGGATGTTCCAGCGGGGGAAAACCGGGATGGCATCAGAGATGGCGCAGACCTTTACGTGAAGCGTTGAATTGGCTTAAAGATAGTTTGGACGATATATTTGAGAAGACCACCGATAAACTCTTAAAAGACCCCTGGGATGCACGCAATCATTATTGCGATATTTTTGTTGAGCCACTGTTGCCGGAACGGTTACATGATTTTTTTGATCGGCATGCAAGAAAGCCGCTCACAGCAAATGAACTGATGGTTGCCTTACAGGCCTTGGAGATGCAGCGGTTTGGCCTCTTCATGTTTACCAGTTGCGGATGGTTTTTTTCTGATATATCCGGCATCGAAACTGTACAAAACTTGCTGTATGCGGCACGGGCTATTCAATTGGCTGGAGCTGTTGCACCGCAACGGATATTGGAGCCTTTTTTTATTGAGAAACTTTCAAAAGCTCAAAGCAATCGGAGAAAATTCAAAAATGGTGGTGAGATCTATGTATTGTCTATTTCCAAAACAAATTTGTAACTACTCAGGTTGTTAGGTTCACGGTTCACGGTTCAGAGTTGCT
>JAFDAE010000201.1 GCA_019314005.1 Deltaproteobacteria bacterium
CTCCTTTCAGAAAATCACAACATAAAATTTGAAGACATTATCGGGAAAAACGTCACAGTCTCCATTATCCTGGCAGATGGAGACAAACGTTTTTTTAACGGTATAATATCCAGTTTTTCGCAGGGAAGCGGCGGCGGCGAAGCCGGAGGTGATCCGCATTTCTCACATTATACAGCCACCATGGTTCCATGGTTCTGGCTGCTCACAAGGACAGCGGATTCGAGAATATTTCAAAAGCTTTCCGTGCCGGATATAGTGGAAAAGATATTTACAGAAAAAGAATTTTTAGATTACAAGCTCCTTCTTAATGACAGTTATGATAAAAGGGATTACTGCGTGCAATACAGGGAAACTGATTTTAACTTTATTTCTCGCCTTCTGGAAGAAGAAGGGATATGTTACTTCTTTGAACACGAAGAAAAAAAGCATACGCTGATTCTGGCTGATGCTTCTGATAAATTCAAGCCCTGTCCGAAACAGGAATCTGCGCGTTATCAGATCAGCGCCGGCGGCTGGCTGGAAGAAGACGTAATAACCATCCTGGATAAAATGCAGGAAATCAGGCCTGCCAAATATACTATTAATGATTTTAATTTTGAGATACCAAGTACTGACTTGAAGGTGGATGTTTCCACCAAACAGATGTTGGGTCCTGGAGAACGTGAAATATACGATTATCCCGGGCTTTATACAAAAAAGGCGCAGGGAGAGCGTTTAACCACAATACGCATGGAGGAAGAAGAAACAAAGATCACGACCATAACCGGTTCAAGTGATTGCAGGGTATTTACAAGCGGGTACAAATTTAATCTTACGGATTATTATCGGGAAGATATGGATAACAAAGATTATGTGTTAACCCATATCGAGCATGAAGTGCGCGAGGTCTCGGATTATTACGGAGCTTCTATAGAGAGCATGGAGTCGGAATCGCCTTATATCAATCGTTTTAAATGTATTCCATTTGAAGTTCCATATCGCCCGTCACGTGATACTGTAAAACCTGTAGTGATAGGCACCCAGACAGCTATCGTGGTCGGCCCGGCAGGAGAAGAAATTTATACCGACGAGCACGGACGTGTAAAAGTTCAGTTTCACTGGGATCGTGAAGGGAAAAACGACGAGAACAGTTCCTGCTGGATACGGGTCAGCCAGGTGTGGGCAGGAGCAGGATGGGGGGCCATGCACATACCCCGTATCGGTCAGGAGGTAATCGTAGATTTTCTTGAAGGAGATCCTGACAGACCTATTATAACAGGTCGTGTTTACCACGGTACCAACACCCCACCCTATTCTCTTCCTGATGAAAAAACAAAAAGCACTATAAAATCGGATTCTTCTCTTGGAGGGGGCGGGTCAAATGAGATCAGGTTTGAGGATAAAAAGGGAGAAGAAGAGATATATCTGCATGGTCAGAAGGATTGGACTATTGCTATTGAAAACGATAAGAATCAGACAGTGGGGCATGATGAGACTCTTTCTGTGAGCAACAACCGTACTAAGGATGTGGGGGTGGATCAGAGCGAGACGATTGGATCCAATAAAACTATCAAGGTGGGCGCAAATCACACAGAATCTATTGGGTCAAACATGAGCCTAAAAGTTGGGAGCAATCGCCGCAATGAATGAAACGGTCGGAGCGGCCAAGGCTGAGGAGATCGGGGCAGCAAAGATAGTCGCCGTTGGGGCCAATAGTAGTGAAAAAATTGGAAAAAATAAATCTGTTGATGCTGGGGGAAATATTTCAGAAAGTGCCGGGAAAGATGTCAGCATTAAATCAGGCAAAAAGATGTCATTAAGTGCAGGTGATGATTTTGCTGTTGCAGGGAAAAAGAAGGGGTCTATCGATATCAAAGATGAGCTGGTTATAAAGTGCGGTAAAGCCTCTATAACTTTGAAAAAGAATGGTGATATTTCTATCAATGGCAAGGAAATTAAGATCAAGGGATCAGGTGACGTTGTGATAAAGGGTAAGAAGATTTTGCAAAACTGATATGAAAACGTATTTAGCTGAAAATAAGCGGATAGCGGAAACCCTGGAACGGATTGAAGGTGTTCGGGTGGGGAAAATTGTAAATGTTGATGAAAGTGGGCAGGCTTTTGTCGACTTTCCCGGCAACACGCAAGGACCTATCTCAGCACGATTTACCAACTCGATCAAACCGGGAATGTTGCAAAAAACAGTTTTAGCGGATCGAGATGTGTTGCTTGTTTTTGAAAATAATGATCCCGAACTTCCTATTATTATTGATACTCTATATTCTCTGGTTGATGAAATCACAGAATCCTCAACTATAGCTTTGGAAACAGAAAGACCCAAGGATGTCCTGATAGACGGAAAGCGGGTAACTTTTGATGCCAAAGAAGAGATCGTGCTGCGTTGTGGAAAGGCGAGTATTACGCTTACAAAAGCGGGCAAGGTCTTGATCAGGGGGGCTTATCTTTTGAACCGGTCATCGGGTGTAAACAGGATCAAGGGCGGGTCGGTTCAGATCAATTGAGTGCATCCTATGCAAATCAGCAAAAATACCACCTCTATGGAAGCAGGAATTTCTGTTGCAGTGGATAAAAAAGGCCGCTGTTCACTATGGCGAGCCTGACAAAACCAGCATAAAATACGAATGTGATTTTGCGCCTTTTAAGCCCCGGGCCGATATTATTGTCAATGGTCATGCTGTGTCGCCAACTGGAAGACCTATCGACAAGCTAACAGTCGTGCTTGAGGTCGGTTCACTCAGGAAGCGTATTAATATTATTGGAGATCGCCATTGGAAGCGGGGAATACTTGGGATACATCCGTCTGCCCCCACTCCTTTTATAAAGATGCCTTTGGTGTTTGAGCGTGCTTTTGGCGGATCGGATCATTCTCATCCCAAGCAAAAACATCAGGGAACAGAGTTGCGCAATCCTGTTGGAGTAGGGTTTCACAAGAATCCTGATTCCGGAACAATTAAAAATACACGATTGCCAAATTTGGAACATCCCGGACACCCCATCCGCAAATGGTCAAACACCCCGCCTCCTGTTGGTTTTGGAATTCTGGGGCGTAACTGGCATCCCCGCATCAAGTTTGCGGGCACATATAATGAAGAATGGTTGAATGACCGTTTTCCGTTTCTGCCCGAAGATTTTGATGAGCAATACTTTCTTTCCGCTCCAGTTGATCAACAAATGCCTTATTTAAGGGGTGGAGAATTCATTCGGTGCACGAATATGACAGATGACAGAACTCTTGCGTTTACCTTGCCGGAAGTGCGGATTCCGATTGTCTATCGGTTTCGTGATCGGCAAGTAAATGAGCAGCCGAACCTGGATACGCTAATTGTCGAACCTGATGAGCGGCGATTTCTCCTTGTCTGGCGAGTGAACGTCCCTGTGGGCAGAAAACTGGCTGCTCTTCGTGAGGTGCTGGTAGGATCATAATCTGTTGCCGGGTTGATTACTTGAAAAATGGTAAAATATGCGGAAAAGACTCCTGAAGTGTAGAGAAAGTATATGTATGTGACTGCTACGGGAATGGTATGTTCGGTGGGACTTAATGCAGCGGCAGCGTGCGCGGCAATGCGAGCCGGGATCGCAAACTTTGCTGAACTGCCTTATCATGATAACCAGGGAGAGCCGATCATTGGCGCAATGCTGCCTGGTTTGACAAGAACGTTCAAGCGTGAAGAACATTTGATCGAAATACTTGCAATGGCTCTTGTTGATTGTTTACAAAAAAAAACTCTGGGGCCTTCTTCGAATATTCCGCTGCTTGTGAGTTTGGCTGAACCCGGGAGGCCGGGTGGCTGCGCCGGACTTGCCGGTTCCATTATTGGGCGTGTACAAAAAAAACTTAATATAAATTTTCACCCGGATCTGTCGCAAACAATTCAAAAAGGGCATACTGGCGGTTTTGATGACCTGCGAACAGCTCGCAAGTTACTTCAGGATACCCGGATTCCAGCCTGTCTGATATGCGGAGTTGATTCGTATATAAACGCCAGTTCCCTGTTGTGGCTGGATCAGCATTGGCGACTGAAGACAGATGAGAATTCTGACGGAGTAATTCCGGGCGAAGCCGCTGCCGCAGTTCTGCTTCAGGGTCAGGCGGAGCCGGATACAAAAATTGGCGTCAAAATAACCGGGCTTGGCTTTGGATATGAGAAAGCTAACATACTGTCGGAAGAACCGTTGTTGGGTTTAGGATTGACAGACGCGGCGCGCTCCGCTCTTGCCGAAGCAGGAATCAAGATGCATGAGATTGACTTTCGTATTTCTGATGTAACCGGAGAAAGTTACGGATTTAAAGAACAGGCTCTGGTAATTGCAAGATTACTTAGAGTTCACAAGGAGGAATTTCCGATCTGGCATTGCTCCGAAAACAGTGGCGACATTGGCGCGTCTGTCGGTATCTCCCAGATGGTTGTCGCGTTTCACGCTTTCCTGAAAGGCTATGCCCCGGGAGATAGAGCAATGTGCTATACGAGCGCGGTTCTTGGTGAACGGGCTGTTGCGGTGATTGAGCGGCAAAAGCAGGAGGATGTCTTGCAATGATGTACCATGGTGAATTTCCGGTGAAGTGCATAAAGGAAAAGGGACAGCACTTTGGGTAACGAGGTCTTTGCCAACGGAAATGAAATCGCCTGCAAAAGTGGTGACGGAAAAGTCATCGCCGCCTTCCCTGATGTCTGTTTGAGCCCACCGTCTCCGCCGGCCGGACCTATTCCCGTGCCTTACCCTGATACGTCCTTTTCCAAGGACATGAAGAAGGGAAGCAAGAAGGTCAAGATTGATGGCAAAGAGGTGATGCTTAAGGATAAATCGTTCTATAAGACATCGCCTCTTGGGAATGAAGTGGCTACAAAGAGCCTGGGCGCTGGTGTGGTAAGTCATGTCATAACTGGGAAAACCTATTTTGTTGCCTGGTCGATGGATGTCAAGTTCGAGGGCAAGAACGTTGATCGGCATATTGATCTGACGACTTCGAATCACGCTAGTCCGATGGGTAATGAACAGCTACCTCTCCCCGGTCTTGAGGGCATGGCTCCTCCGCCTCCAGAAGAGGAAGATCCGGAGTTGTGTCCATGCTGCAAGGAGCCCAAGCATCCGAATCAACGGGACAACAACGGCAAGCCGCTGACGAAGGACGACAAGATTACCGAGGCAGAATTCTATGCGGCCGCAGGAACAACGGTTGAAGTGCCTCCGGGTCTCTTGTCACAGCCGAACCCACAGCTGTCATTGCCTGGCATGGGAGGCGAAACGCCCTACGAGGCAGCCAAGAGACTCGGTTGCGAAAACTTGCCAGATCCCGCCGACGAAGGTTGTGGTACTTACTACAGGCCCCCGAAACTCAAAGGGAAAAGCAAGATCAACAGGCGAAAAAGGGACATCAAAGCCCGCTGGAAGACGCTGAAGAAAGAGTACATCACAGCCAACCCCAAGAAGAAACTGTCTGATAAGGACACCATCTGCCATCGAACCGCAAAAGCTGCGGGGGGATGCTTGGGAGACCCCACGGGAAAAAACCTCAAGCCGAAGAAGGAGATGAGCCATGATTGTCAAGCACTGGATGTACTCCTGTCCAAACAGCAGGCGAAGGCGAAGAGTGCGTTGCTGGGGGGGACATGATGCCGACTGAAAGACCCGAAAAACCCGATTTCCTTGGACACATGTTCGTCGCACTTGGGCTCGGCTTCTCGATGGCAGCGGATCCCCCGATGGATCTTCTGGATTCTCTGTGTCTTCAGGACGAGAATCCATGGGTGGTTCTCGCTGCCCTGGTTGAACGAGCGAAGCACGGTGACTTCGTGCAGTTGCCGCAGGTCTTTGCCTGTCTTCACAGGTCGGAAGGAGACGCTGCATTCTGGTATGCTTGTTCGGATACACTGGCGCATGCAGCTCCTTCATCCGTGCTGAGACAGCTGTTGACAGAGTTTCACTCTGAAATCTGGGAAAGGAAGGACCTTTGGAGGATCGAATATGTTGTTGACTTGCTCCGTCAGTCATTGCGGCTGTGGACTGTGCCAATCATGCTGAATCTGTATCTCGAGATCGAAGGTTGCGACGAACTCGACGAGAGAGACGAAGATCGAGATGAGCCGAGCTTGATTCTCGTCCCCGATTATCTCTCCCAACTCCTCGAAGAGAAACCGGGCCCCATTTCCGAAGCGGAGTTGTCGGATTCGGACTACCGCGATCTCGTGACTCAAACGTATAAGCAGCGATGCCGTGAGTTGGGCTCTTCCGAGGCGGCGATCCTCAATGGGAAGCCTTTCTCCGTTCGATCGATCGCCGAGGATTTGCTGGACAAAGTGACGGACAAAGGAGTCGATTCACTCGACGTAGCGCAAGAGCGAATGCTATTCGAAGCCACGACAGGTGTGGACTGCCGCGTTTTTTTTGTCAACTTTCAACTCCAACGTCTGGCTGCAGCGGCCGTGCTCGAGAAATTCCTCGAGAGTCCCCGGGTCGAGCAGTACGAACCGGGCGTCCGTTACTTCTTCGGTCACCGTATCCCTGATTGAGAGGCTGGTCTTCAGGGCAACAGGGTCGCATCTTAATTATTAACTATTGTGGGTATTGGGCATAACTATGTTGTATTTTTATATATCACAGTATAGGGAACTGTCTTTCAAAATTTAAGATGTGGCTGTTGTTCGGTACTTTTGGAACAAAACAGGGTCATTATCTTAATTATTAAGTTTTGGCTATACATAGAGAAAGTGAGGATCTGGGGTCAAGGATCTGGGGTCAAACCTTGATTATTATAATAAAGCTTGACAACTCAAAAAAGACTTTATAGATTTTAGTGCGTGACACGACAATTGAGAATAGAATTTGAAGGGGCATATTATCATGTCCTTTCGCGAGGAAATAATCAGAGCAGCATATTTCACAGTGATGATGATCGACAGGATTTTTTATACATCCTGGCAGATATGTCAGAAAGGTTTGAGATTGAAATTTATGCTTATGTTCTG